>NZ_JBSGTX010000056.1:16337-60855 GCF_053607625.1 Streptomyces sp. NPDC055103 | reverse complement strand
TTTTTTACCCGCGCGGGGCGGCCCCCCCCCCTGTTCCCACCCCGCGCCCCCCCCCGCCTCATCAAGTTGGTCCTGCTGCTCCAGTCCCGTCCGTCGATGACGGCGGCCGAGCTGGCCGCCGAGCTGGAGGTGTCGGAGCGGACCATCACCCGGGACGCGCTCGCCCTCTCCGAGGCGGGGGTCCCGGTGTACGCGGACCGGGGGCGGGCCGGCGGTTACCGGCTGGTCGGCGGCTACCGGACGCGGCTCACGGGGCTCGCGCGCGGCGAGGCGGAGGCGCTGTTCCTCTCCGGGCTGCCGGGCGCGCTGCGGGATCTGGGGCTCGCGGACGCGGCCTCGGCGGCCCGGCTGAAGGTGTCGGCGGCGCTGCTGCCCTCTCTGCGGGACGCCCCCGACGCGGTGGGCCGCCGCTTCCACCTGGACGCGCCCGGCTGGTACCAGGAGCCGGAGACCCCCGAGCTGCTCGCCCCGATCGCGGAGGCGGTCTGGGACGACCGCCGGCTCTCCGCCCGCTATCGGCGCGGGGACGGCGAGGAGGTGGAGCGGGAGCTGTGTCCGTACGGCCTCGTCCTGAAGGCCGGTGTCTGGTACGTGTGCGCGCGGGCGGACGCCTCCTTCCGTACGTACCGCGTGGACCGGTTCACGGCGGTGGCCGTGGGCGAGGAGCGGTTCGTCCGGGACGAGGACTTCGAGCTCGCGGCCTTCTGGGAGGAACGGGCGGCGGAGTTCGCCCGCTCCCTGCTGCGCGCGGAGGTCGTCCTGCGGCTCTCGGAGGCCGGCGCGCGGCGGCTGCCGTACGTCACGGACCGCGCGGCCGCCGAGGCGGCCCTCACGGCGGGCACGCGGGGTGCGGAGACCGGCCCGCTGACGGTGACGCTCCGGGTGGAGAGCGAGGAGGTCGCCTTCTCCCAGCTGCTCGGCCTGGGCGCGGAGGCGGAGGTCCTGGCCCCGGCCTCCCTCCGCACCCGCTTCGAGGAGGCGTCCCGCGCGCTCGCCGGGCTCTACCGGTAGGTCGATACCGGTAGGTCGATACCGGTAGTCGTCGATACCGGTAGTCGTCGTTACCGGTAGTCGTCGTTACCGGTAGTCGTCGTTACCGGTAGTCGTCGTTACCGGTAGTCGTTCACGTCCGGGTCGCCCGTCTCGTCCGCGAGCATGAAGCCCCAGGCGTCCGGCCGTGAGCCGTCCGCGTCCGTGAAGCCGTACTCCCTCGCCAACTGGCCGCTGGACAGCGACCGCCCGTTCCAGCGGCGCCGGTCGGGGTCGGCGGCGAGGGCGGCGACGGCCCTTCCCACGTACGCCGGGGACTCGGCGACGGCGAAGCCGGGGATCTTCTCGACGGCGTCGCGCCAGTTCTCCTCGGTGACGCCGAAGGCGGCGAGCATCTGCTCGGACCTGAGCCAGCCGGGGGTGAGGGCGACCGCCGTGCCGCCGTACTCCTCCAGCTCCCTGCCGAGGCCGAAGGCCATCCGGAGCGGGGCGTTCTTGGCGAGGTCGTAGAAGAGGTTCTCGCGGAACCGGGTGCCGTTGTACTCGGTGGTGCCGTCGGTGACCTCGACGACGAGCCCGCCGGGGTTCCGGATGAGCAGCGGCAGGGCCGTGTGCGAGGTGACGAGGTGCGTCCGCACCCCGAGTTCGAGCATCCTGAGGCCGCCGTCGAGGTCGTTCTCCCAGGTCTTCTTCCCGAAGACGAGGAGGTGCTCGCCGCCCCACACGTCGTTGACGAGGACGTCGAGCCGCCCCCGCTCCCGGTCGATCCGGTCGATCAGGGCCCGGACCTGGTCCTGCTCCAGATGGTCGGTCGGGACGGCGACCCCCTCGCCGCCGGCGGCCGTCACCAGTTCGGCGGTCTCCTCGATGGTCTCGGTGGCCCGGCCGACCTCGCTGACCTTCTCGCGGGTGGTACGCCCGGTGACGTACACCGTGGCTCCGGCGGCCCCCAGCTGGACGGCGATGCCCCGTCCGGCGCCCCGGGTGGCTCCCGCGACCAGGCAGACGCGTCCGTGCAGCGGCTTCTTCTCGTGTGTCTCCGTCGTCATGAGCACCAGACTGACAGGGAAGTACGACATCTTCTGTCTGGATTCATTTCCGGAATTCTTCGGGCATTCCGGGTGCGTCACGGTCGCCGAGACAGGATGCTGGTCCCGTGATGGACGAGACGGAGTTCTGGGAGATCATCGACAACACCCGCGAGGCCGCCGAGGGCGACCCCGAGGAACAGGCCGATCTGCTCGTGGAACGGCTGATCCGGCTCGATCCCGACTCCGTGCTCGACTACGCCCGCCATTTCGAGGCCCGCTACAACCGCGCGTACCTCTGGGACCTGTGGGGCGCGGCGGCCGTGCTCTTCGACGGTGCGGGTGACGAGACCTTCGACGCCTTCCGCTGCTGGCTCATCGGCCAGGGCCGGGAGATCTTCGAGGGGGCCGTGCACGACCCGGACGCGCTGGCGGAGCTGCTCGACGACTTCGACGCGGAGATCGACGGGGACGGCGAGGAGATCGGCTTCGCGGCGGACGAGGCGTACGAGCAGCTGACCGGCGCCGAGACCCCGGACCTGGGGATTCCGATGCCGGGCGGGGAGCCGCTGGGCGCGCCCTTCGACCTGGAGGACGACGACGTGCTCGCGGCCCGCTTCCCCCGGCTGTGGGAGCGCTTCGGGGCCGGGTAGGGCTTCGGGCCGCGAGGCGACGGAGGTACGGACCCGGGGGCCGTCCCGCCCCGGGTCCGTACCGGCTTCGCGGCCGGCCCGCCTGCCCTGCGGGAGCCTCTCGGCCGAGCCGGCGATGGCCGGCTTCATGGCGAGGCCCCCCGCGATCAGAAGTGCGTTCCGCCGTCGATGCGGACCTCGGTGCCGGTGATGAAGCGGCCGTCCTCGCTGGCGAGCATCGCGACGACGCCAGCGACGGTCTCGGGGCCGGCGAAGCCCTGGCCGAGGGCGGGGGCGAGCTTCATGAAGAGGGAGAAGTCGGCGTCCTCGGGGAGGCCGGGGCCGACGCTCTGGCGGCTGGCGCCGGTGCCGTCGGTCATGCCGGAGGAGATCGAGCCCGGCTGGACGGCGGTGAAGCGGATGCCCTGCTTGGCGTACTCGGCGGCGAGCGCGTGGGTCATGGACTGAATGCCGCCCTTGCTGGCCGCGTAGGCCGCCATGTAGGGGTGGGCGAACATCGCGGAGGTGGAGGAGAAGTTCACGACGGCGGCGCCGTTGCCCTCCAGGAGCACCGGTATCGACTCGCGGATCATGAGGAAGGTGCCGGTGAGGTTGATCCGGAGCACCTGCTCGAAGGAGTCGAGGCTCGTCTCGTGGGTGTGCGAGGAGCGCAGGATGCCGGCCGCGTTGACCAGGACGTCCAGGCCGCCGAGCGCCTCGACGGCGGCGGCGACGCCGGCCCGTACGGAGGCCTCGTCGGCGACGTTCACGACGACGGTGGTGAGCCGGTCGGCGGCGTCGCCCGCCTTGGCGACGGTGTCCTTGAGGCCGTCCTCGCTGATGTCGGCGGCGACGACCCGGCCGCCCTCGGCCAGCACGCGGAGCACGGTGGCCTGGCCGATGCCGGAGCCGCCGCCGGTGATGAGGGCGCGGCGTCCTTCGTAACGGGTCAGCTGGTTCATGGCGCAACCTCTCGAATGTCAAGCTTCCGTGGAACGCTGCCACCGTACGCCCAAGTGGCACGTTTTGCCATAGCTGCACGTCATGCACTTCGGGGGCTCCCGGGCGTACGCTTCGTACGGTGAGCACCAAGCCCCCCTCCCTGACGGAGCGCCGCAAGGCCGCGACCCAGCTGGACATCGCCCGCGCCGCCGCCGAGCTCTTCACCGAGCGCGGCCCCGACGGCACCACGGCCGAGGACATCGCCCAGCGGGCCGGGGTCGCCCTGCGCACCTTCTACCGGTACTTCCGCTCCAAGCAGGACGCCGTGGCACCGCTCCTCGCGGGCGGCGCCGACCGCTGGCGGGAGCAGCTCGCGGCGGCCGGTCCCGGGGCCGGGCTCCCCTCGGCCCTTGAGCGCTCGATCGCGGAGTCGCTGGCGGCGGAGGGCGAGGAGGCGGCCGAGGGGCTGCTCTGGACGCGCGGGCTCCTGCGGGCGTCCGCCGAGGACCCGGCGCTGCGCGCCGTCTGGTACCGGGTCAACCAGGAGTCCGAGGAGAGGCTGCGCGAGGTCCTCGCCGGGCTCGCGGGGCCGGAGGCCGACCCGCTGGAGATCCGGCTCGCCGCGGCGGCGGCCACGGACGCCATCCGGATCGCCCTGGAGGCCTGGGCGGAGTCGGACGCGCCGGTACGCGGCGAGGGCTCACCGGCCGCCCTCGCGGTCCGGTGCCTGCGCGAGCTGATGGGCGGGATGCGGCTCCTCGGGGAGACCCCCGCCTGAGGCGGCTCAGTCGACCAGCGAGCGGCCCATCAGGACGTCGTCCACGTACTCCCCGTCGATCAGGAGCTCCCCCGGCAGGACGCCCTCGACCGCGAAGCCCTCGGAGGCGTAGAGCGCGCGGGCCGGCGCGTTGTGTCCGAGGACCCGCAGGGTGATCCGGCGGGCGCCCTCCGCGCGGGCCCGCTCCGCGGCCGCCCGCAGCAGGGCCCGCGCCACGCCCCGGCCCCGGACGGACTCGGCGACCACGAGGCCCTGGATCTGACGGACATGGGCGGTGGCGGCCAGCGGGGTCGGCAGACCGAGCCGCACGTAGCCGACGACCCCGCCGCCGGTCCCGCCACCGGCCTCGCCACTGCTCTCGCCGCCGCCGTCGCCACCACCGCCGGCCACGTCTTCCACCACGGCCACGAGGTAGTCCTCGGGCAGGTGGCGGGCGTCGAAGAAGGGCTCGTACGGCTCCGTGGGAGCGGGCAGCACCGCGTGCAGGGGTGACCAGGCGGCCCGGTCGAGCGCGGCGAGGACGTCCTCGTCCCCGGGCACGGCCATACGTATGTACGTCTCCGGCACGTTCATGACGGCCACTGTGTCACGCACGGGACCGGGAGGGCAGGATGGGCCCATGCAGCCTTCCGTCACCCGCAAGCGCGTCGCCGTCACCGGCGCCTCCGGACTCATCGGCAAGGCCCTCGTCCGCTCCCTGCGCGCCGACGGCCACGACGTCCTCCGCCTCGTCAGGCGGCCCGCCGCGACCGCCGACGAGGTCGAGTGGGACCCGAAGCGGCTGTACGTGGACGCCGCGGGGCTCGTCGGGGTGGACGCCGTCGTGCATCTGGCGGGCGCCGGCGTCGGCGAGCGCCGCTGGACCGAGGCGTACAAGCGGGAGATCCGCGACAGCCGTGTCCTCGGCACGACGGCGATCGCCCAGGCCCTCGCCTCGCTCGCGGCACCGCCGGAGGTCCTGGTCTGCGGCACGGCGCTCGGCTGGTACGGGGACACCGGCAGCCGCGCGGTCGACGAGAGCGCGCCCGCCGGGACGGGATTCCTGCCCTCGGTGTGCGTGGAGTGGGAGGCGGCCGCGGCCCCCGCGGAGGAGGCGGGCATCCGCGTCGCCTACGCCCGCACCGGCCTGGTCGTGGCCCGCGAGGGCGGGGCGTGGGGGCGGCTCTTCCCGGTCTTCCGCGCCGGGATCGGCGGGCGGATGGGCGACGGCCGCCAGTACTGGAGCTTCATCTCGCTGCACGACGAGGTGGCGGCGCTGCGCCACATCGTCGACACCCCGTCCCTCTCCGGCCCGGTGAACCTGACGGCCCCCGAGCCCGTCACCAACCGCGAGGTGACCGCGGCGATGGGCCGCGTGCTGCGCCGCCCGACCCCCTTCCCGGTCCCGGCCGTCGCGCTCCGCGTGGCCCTCGGCGACTTCGCCGCCGACGTCCTGGGGAGCCAGCGCGTCCTGCCCGGCCGCCTGCTGGAGTCCGGCTTCGACTTCGCGTTCCCGACGATCGACGCGTCGATCCGCGCCGCCTGACTACCGCCCTTCCCTCCGGGTTGCGGATCAATTATCCGAAGGGGAAGTGCGCTTGACGCTCCCTCAGAACAAGCCGCCTCGCGATGTTTCCATGACAGGTCCGGTAGGAGATTTCTCCTGGGTCGCGGAACTGGAGGACGATGACGTCGTCCCCACCGTCTGCCTGGTGGAAGGTATCGACCCGGACGAGGTGATCCGGCGTATGGGCGGGGATCCGGCGGCGGCGAGGAACATGACGGTCCGCGAGACCGTCGACCTGGCCGCGGCCGGAGAGCGCGAATTCGTCGGCGTGGGACGCACGGCGGGATCGTCCTGCACGGCCGAGAGCATCGGACACGTCACGGCGGTGCCCGGTGTGGTGCGCGACCTGTCCCGGGGCGGCCGCGCGTTCAGTGTGAGGTTCGACGTGAACGGCGCCGACAGCGTGCACTACGCGGTCGACGGCGAGCTGGTGGTGTACGCGGAGCCGGACGGGGCGGTCGACGCCCTGCACCCCGGAGACCCGCGCTGGGACACCGCCTGGAACGAGGGGCTGCACGACGAGGAGGGCCGGTGGGGGCCGAACATCCTCGCCCTCGCGGAGCGGGTCATGGGAGCGCCCGTTCCTCCCTCTCTGTTCACCGAGGCCCTGCGCACGGTGGAACTTCCCTCCGCCGCCCGGTACGCGGGGACGTCCCACCGGGCCATCCCCTGAGCCGGAACCCCTGAGCCGGAACCCCCGGCCCACCGGCTCCTGCGCTCCCCCGTGCTGCGTGCACCCCGCCGCGCGCGGGCCGACTTCCGTGCGGGCACTGCCTAGGCTCGACGCCCACCGTTCGATGACCGCCGTTCGATACGAACGCGAACTCGGGCATTCCGGAGGGCTGTTGGGGGCATAAGGCCTCCCACCGGCGGCGCCGACCTGGGGAGGGGCACGTGCTCAGTACCGCAACCAGCACACAGCACAGGGACGTCGTGGAGACCGTCGACGTCGTCATCGTAGGAGCCGGGACCGCGGGGCTCGCGGCCGCGCACCGGCTGACCGGCGCCGGGCTCGCCGTCGCCGTCCTGGAGGCGGAGCCGACGGTCGGCGGCCGGCTGGCCACCGACCGCGTCGACGGCTTCCGGCTCGACCGGGTGGGCCCGATGCTCACCCTCTCGCCCGAGGAACTGCGGACCACGCCGGGCCTCGACGGTCTCGCCCTGCGCCCCTTCGCCCCCGGGGTGCTCGTGCACAGCGACGGGCGGTACGCGCGGTGGGCCGTCCCGCACCCTCGCCGGGCGGCGGGCCAGCGGGGCGGCGGGGTCCACCGGGGCGTGGGGGGAGCGTTCAGCGTGGCGCGCGCCCTCGCGAGCGCCCCCCGGAATCCGGCCGCCTCGCTCGACCAGGCCCGGCTCGGCGCGTCCCTCGTCCGGCTCGCCACGACCCCGACGCAGCGACTCCTCGCCCGGCCCGAGCGGACCACCCGCGAGGCCCTGGCCGCCCGGCTGCCCGCCCGGACCGTGCAGGGGGTGCTGCGGCCGCTGCTCGCCGCGCTCCTCGCCGATCCGGACCTCGGCATGTCGAGCCGCCAGGCGGACCTGGCGCTACGGGCCTTCGCCCGGAGCAGGCCGTCCGTCCCCGAGGGCGGTTCGGCGGCGCTCCCCGAGCGGCTCGCGGCCGCACTGCCGCCGGGCACGGTCCGCACGGGGGTCCGGGTCACGGACGTGTCGGTCTCCCGGATCACGACCGCCGAGCACGGGGTCATCGGCTGCCGGTCGGTACTCCTGGCCACGGGCGCGCGGACGGCGGCCGGGCTGCTCCCCGGCCTGCGGGTCCCCGGCTTCCACCCGGTCACGGTCCTGCACCACACGGCCCCGGTGGCGCCGACCGCGGATCCCGCCCTGCTCCTGGAGTCCGACCCGGGCGGGCCGGTGGCCCACACGGCGGTGATGAGCGCGGTCGACCCGACGCGGGCGCCGGACGGCAGGGTCCTCATCACGTCGACGGTCCTCGGCGTACCCCCGGACGACACGGAACGCCGCGTCCGCAAGCACCTGGCCACGTTGTACGGCACGTCGACGGACGACTGGGAACTCCTGGCCCTCCACCACACCCCGGAGGCGGTCCCCTCGATGCCGCCCCCGCACGACGCCCAGCGCTCGGTCCGCCTCCTGGCCGGTCTGTACGTGTGCGGCGACCACCGCGACACGAGCACGGTCCAGGGCGCCCTGACCTCGGCCCACCGCGCCACGACGGCCCTCCTGGGGGACCTGGGCGTCCACGCGCCGCTGTCGGAACCGGACGCGGCGGCCTGACGCCGGGCGGCGCCGCGACCCCGGCCGTGATCCGCCGGACGGGCCGGACCCGACGGGAATGGCCGGACGGCCCTAGCCGATGGCCGCCACCCGGTCGCGATACGTGCGGGCGGCCGCGGCGTCGCGGTACGGCTCCAGCCGGCGTTCGAAGTCGCGTACGTACTCGACGGCGCGCGCCGACCGCATCTCGGAGGCCTGCTGGGCGGCCTCCGCCCCGAGCGCGCAGGCCTGGTCGAGTTCGCCGAGGGCGAGGCGCGAGGTGGCGAGGACGACCCGGCAGAAGAGCCGGCTGCGGGCGAAGCCCGGCGCGCGCAGCTGGAGGGCGCGCTCGGCGTGCTGGGCGGCGGGCCGGTACTGCTGGAGGTCGCGGTGGCAGTGGCCGAGCTCGTCGGCGAGCTGGGCCTCGTCGAACATCCGGGCCCAGTAGGGCACCTCGTCGCCCGGCCGGGCCGCTTCGAGGGCCCGCTCGGCGCGGACCAGGGAGGCGCCGCACGCGCGGGCCTCGCCGAGGACGGCGTGCCCGCGGGCCTCGATCGCGTGCAGCATCGCCTGGACGACGGGGGGCGCGGCGGGCCCGACGCCCTGCTGGGCGACGCGGGCGAGCTGCACGGCCTCCCGCCCGTGGCCGAGGTAGACGGCCTGGCAGCTCATGGTGAGGAGGACGTACGAGCCGTAGGCCCGGTCGCCGGCGGCCTGGGCGAGGCGCAGCGCCTGGACGAAGTAGCGCTGGGCGAGGCCGTGGGCGGCGATGTCGTACGAGGTCCAGCCAGCGAGCCGGGTGAGGTCGGCGGCGGCGGCGAAGAGGCGGCGGCCGATGGACTCGCCGTAGGTGCCACGCAGCATCGGCTCGGTCTCGTGCTCCAGGTAGCGGACGAGGGCCTGGCGCGCGTGGCCGCCGCCGTAGGCGTGGTCGAGGGTGCGGAAGAGCTCGCCGACGGAGCGGAGGGCGGCGATGTCGCCGCTGGAGACGCGCTGCCCGGGCCCCCGGTCCGTGCCGCGCTGCCGGGGCACGGAGAAGCGGCCCTGCACGGGGACGCGCGGGTCGGGTGCCACGCGCGGGTCGTGCGGGACCCGGGGTTCGTGCGGGGAGCGGGGGTCCTGCGAGCGGGGGGCTCCGGCCGGTCCGCCGGGGGCCCGGGAGGACGGCGGGCCGGGGGCGAGCTCGCCGCGGGCCACCCGGTCGTCGGCGCGGCCGATGAGCCAGTCGCGGCTGGGGACGACGAGCCCCGCCGGGGTGAAGGCGATCTTGCGGAGCTCGGCGTGGCTGCCGGAGTCCTTGCGCCAGAGCCCGCTGACGATGTCCACGGCCTCCTCGGGGGTCGCCGCGAACTCCAGGCCCGCGTAGACCGGCGCGCAGGCGTCGAGACCGAGGTCCTGCGCGGAGAGCCGACGGCCGAGGCGCCGGGTGAAGACCTCGGCGATGAGGGCGGGGGTGGTGCCGCGCGGCTGCTGGCCGCGGAGCCAGCGGGTCACGGAGGTCTTGTCGTACCGCAGGTCGAGGCCGTGCTCCAGACCGAGCTGGTCCACCCGTCTGGCGAGGCCCGCATTGGAGAACCCGGCTTCGGCGATGAGCGCGGCGAGCTGGCGGTTCGGGATGCGCTGCGGTGGTCGTTCCGTCATCAGCTGTGCGGTCTCCTGCCTTCCGGGCCCAGGTGCAGCCCGTTCGGACCCTCATGGAACGGCGTGAATTTAGCGGTCCCCACGGCCTGTACCGCCACCTTCGCCCCACATTCATCCGATCGTGTGAGGATTGACGGCACCGCTGACGTAGGCGCCCTGGTCCACCCTGACGGAGGGGGCACCCCGGCAGAGCCCGTACGAACCGTCCCCGGCACCCCCGTACAGGTGTCCGCGTCGTCGCCGTACAGTGGCATGGGCGCGAATGACGCATGGTGCCTCGCCGGCCCGGGATGACCCCCGGAACCCGGCCGCGGCACCCAGGAGGAGGCATGGCCGTGAGTGAGCTGCGATTCGTCCGCCTTGGATTCGGCGCTGATGCCGTCGACTACCAGGTGGCCTGGGACAAGCAGCGCGAGGTGCACGCCGCACGGTTCGCCGACGAGATCGCCGACACCTGTCTGCTGCTGGAGCACCCGCCGGTCTACACCGCCGGCCGGCGCACGGCGGAGAGCGAGCGCCCGCTGGACGGGACGCCCGTCGTGGACGTGGACCGCGGCGGCAAGATCACCTGGCACGGCCCCGGCCAGCTGGTCGGCTACCCGATCCTGAAGCTGCCCCGCCCGGTGGACGTCGTCGCGCACGTGCGCCGCCTGGAGGACGCCCTGATCCGCACGGCCGCGGAGTTCGGCGTGGAGACGAGCCGCGTCGAGGGCCGTAGCGGCGTGTGGGTGCTGGGCGACCCGGTGGAGGAGCGGCCGTCGTTCGGCGGGCTCTCCCTCGACCTCGACCCCCGGCTCGCCGACGAGGAGTTCGACCCCCGCCTGAACGGCCCCGAGTACGCGCCGTCCAACGCCGGCCAGCGCCGCGAGGACCGCAAGCTCGCCGCCATCGGCATCCGGGTCGCCAAGGGCGTCACCATGCACGGCTTCTCTTTCAACGTGAACCCGGACAACGCGTGGTTCGACCGGATCATCCCGTGCGGCATCCGCGACGCGGGCGTGACCTCGCTCGCCAACGAACTGGGCCGGGACCTCACGATCGAGGAGGTGCTCCCGGTCGTGGAGCGCCATCTGCGGGAGGTCCTGGAGCAGGCGGAGCCGAAGCCCCGCGAGATCGAGCGCCCGGCTCCGGCGGAGCCCGCGTCCGTCTGACGGGAACGGCCCGCGGAATGCGGGGCTCTGGCCTGAGGTTGGCCAGACGGTAAGGCATGGGAAGCAACGGGCGTACCCTGGTGTGCGCCGAAGAATCGAAGCTACAGGAGCCGATGTGTCCGCAGTCGCACCCGACGGACGCAAGATGCTGCGCCTGGAGGTCCGGAACGCCCAGACCCCCATCGAGCGCAAGCCCGAGTGGATCAAGACCCGCGCGAAGATGGGTCCGGAGTACACGAAGATGCAGGGTCTCGTGAAGAGCGAGGGCCTGCACACGGTCTGCCAGGAGGCGGGCTGTCCCAACATCTTCGAGTGCTGGGAGGACCGCGAGGCGACCTTCCTCATCGGCGGCGACCAGTGCACCCGGCGCTGCGACTTCTGCCAGATCGACACGGGCAAGCCCGAGGCGCTCGACCGGGACGAGCCGCGCCGCGTGGGCGAGTCGGTCGTCACGATGGACCTGAACTACGCCACGATCACGGGCGTCGCGCGCGACGACCTGGAGGACGGCGGCGCCTGGCTGTACGCGGAGACCGTGCGCCAGATCCACCAGCAGACGGCGGAGCGCGCCGAGGGCCGGACGAAGGTCGAGCTGCTCGCCCCCGACTTCAACGCGGTGCCGGAGCTCCTGGCGGAGGTCTTCGCCTCCCGCCCCGAGGTCTTCGCGCACAACGTGGAGACGGTGCCGCGGATCTTCAAGCGGATCCGTCCGGGATTCCGTTACGAGCGCTCGCTCGACGTCATCACGCAGGCGCGTGACTACGGTCTGGTCACGAAGTCCAACCTGATCCTCGGCATGGGCGAGACCCGCGAGGAGGTCAGTGAGGCGCTCCAGCAGCTGCACGACGCGGGTTGCGAGCTCATCACGATCACGCAGTACCTGCGCCCCTCGGTGCGGCACCACCCCGTCGAGCGCTGGGTGAAGCCGCAGGAGTTCGTGGAACTCAAGGAGGAGGCCGACGAGATCGGCTTCTCCGGCGTGATGTCGGGCCCGCTGGTGCGGTCCTCGTACCGCGCGGGGCGCCTTTTCCAGCAGGCGATCGAGAAGCGCGGCGCGGTGGACAACGCCACTCAGGCTGTGTGAATCCGAGCACAAGAAGTTACCGGCCGGTAGCGGCCGGATCCGACGCGGCCCGTACGCCCCCGCAGCTCAGGGGGTGCGTACGGGCCGCGTCGCCGTATCCACCGTGCCGCACATGGCCGCATCAACGTTTCATCAGTGTTTGACCACCGGGTCACGTCCTGGTAACACCGATCTGTGAGCCTGCTTTCACTCACCGCCACCACCCGCTCGCTTTCCCCCACCTCGTCTCATCCGCAATCGAGAGAGGACCCCGACATGCCGGCCGCATCGACGCACGTCCGCGTCACCGCGATCCCGTCCGTCACCGACGCCCTGAAGGCCATGGAGGCCCTGCTGCTCGGCGCCGGGCAGCGCACCGCCCGGCGCAACGCCTGGACCTCCGTCCTGGAGGACCGCCGCCACGCCAAGGACCGGGTCGAGGCCCAGCATGTGATGGAGGCCGCGTCTGGCCACGCCTCGCGGGCCACGTAAACTTCTGGACATGGCGAGGAAGGCAAACACGGGCAGCGCTGACGCTGCGAACCAGGGGCGGCTCAAGCAGATCGCCCTCACGTACAAGATGACCCGAAAGGCCGACCCTAAGGTCGGACTTGTCGTCGCAGGCGTGGGCATCGTCGTACTCGGTGTCCTCCTCGCGATCGGCTTCCTGATCGGTCACCCGGTCTACCTGGGCATCCTGGGATTCGTCCTGGCGCTCCTGGCGGCGGCCATCGTGTTCGGGCGGCGCGCCGAGCGCGCGGCCTTCGCACAGATGGAGGGCCAGCCCGGCGCGGCGGCGGCGGTGCTGCAGAACGTCGGGCGCGGCTGGACGACGACCCCCGCGGTCGCGATGAACCGCAGCCAGGACGTCGTGCACCGCTCGGTCGGCCGGGCAGGCATCGTGCTGGTGGCGGAGGGCAACCCGAACCGGGTGAAGACTCTGCTGGCGGCCGAGAAGAAGCGGATGAGCCGCGTCGTGGTGGACGTGCCGGTGCACGACATCATCGTCGGCGACGGCGAGGGCCAGGTGCCCCTGAAGAAGGTCCGCACGACCATGCTCAAGCTGCCCCGCGTGCTCACCGGCCCGCAGGTCACCGCGGCCAACGACCGGCTGCGCGCGATGGGCGACCTCATGAGCAACATGCCGCTGCCGAAGGGTCCGATGCCGAAGGGCATGCGGATGCCTCGCGGCGGAAAGATGCGCTGACGCGCCCGGCCCCGTAGGCGAGAAGGGCCCCGGACCTCACGGTCCGGGGCCCTTCTCGTGCGCTCGGGGGTCAGATGCGGACCTGGACGGCGCCGGAGAGGCGGTCGTGGAGGCCGCGGCCGTCGCGGTCCCAGACGAGGGCCGGGATGGCGAGGCAGACGAGCAGGGAGCGGATGGCCGCGCGCGGGAGGCTCAGCCGCCCGCCGGCCGCCGAGACGACCCGGAGGCCGAAGAGGCGCTTGCCGGGCGTGGAGCCGACGGTGCCGACGGTCAGCACGCTCAGGACGAGCAGCAGGCCGAGGGCCCAGTTGCTGGTCGTCTGGTCATAGCTGTCGGTGATCAGGCCGTATGCGATCAGGAGACAGAGGGCCCAGTCGAGGGCGAGAGCGCCGAGCCGGCGGCCCGGGCGGGCGATCGAGCCGGGTCCCTCCTCGGGCAGTCCCAGCTGCTGACCCCGGTAGCCGAAGTCCACGCCTGCTTGCTCCGCCGCGGCACGGGGGCCGGAGAGCCACGATCCGAGTGCTTGCCTGTTGTCCACCCGACCACGGTACTGCGCCCGTTTTCGATCACTTCCGTCCGGGTCGGCCCAGGCACGCCGCAGCGCGCCGCACACCCGCTCCGGTTAACTTCGACGAAACAAATGGGTCATGCTTGAGAAATCCCGTCTGCCTATGGTCGGGTCCAGCGTGTGCCACCGCACTGGCCGCACGACCGAGTTGCAACCCCGCCCCTCCCCGGGCCGGGAGTAGGAGGAGTTGGATGTCCGAGAAGCACGGGTTCCAGAACGCCGACGAGGTCAACAAGTTCATCAAGGACAACGACGTCAAGATGGTCGACGTCCGGTTCTGCGACCTTCCGGGCGTGATGCAGCACTTCACGATCCCGGCGACGGCCTTCGACCCGGCGGAGGAGCTCGCCTTCGACGGCTCGTCGATCCGCGGCTTCCAGGCGATCCACGAGTCCGACATGGCGCTCCGCGCCGACCTGTCGACGGCCCGCGTGGACCCCTTCCGTCGCGACAAGACGCTCAACATCAACTTCTTCATCCACGACCCGATCACGGGCGAGCAGTACAGCCGTGACCCGCGCAACATCGCGAAGAAGGCCGAGGCGTACCTCGCCTCCACCGGCATCGCCGACACCGCCTACTTCGGCCCCGAGGCGGAGTTCTACGTCTTCGACTCGGTGCGCTTCGAGACCTCGGCGAACCAGGGCTTCTACCACATCGACTCCGAGGCCGGCGCCTGGAACACCGGTGCGGAGGAGAACAACCGCGGTTACAAGGTCCGCTACAAGGGCGGCTACTTCCCGGCCCCGCCGGTCGACCACTTCGCCGACCTGCGCTCCGAGATCTCCCTGGAGCTGGAGAACGTCGGCCTCCAGGTCGAGCGCCAGCACCACGAGGTCGGCACCGCCGGCCAGGCCGAGATCAACTACAAGTTCAACACGCTGCTCGCCGCGGCCGACGACCTGATGCTCTTCAAGTACATCGTGAAGAACGTCGCCTGGCGCAACGGCAAGACCGCGACCTTCATGCCGAAGCCGATCTTCGGCGACAACGGCTCGGGCATGCACGTCCACCAGTCGCTGTGGGCGAACGGCGACCCGCTGTTCTACGACGAGACCGGCTACGCGGGCCTCTCGGACACCGCCCGCTACTACATCGGCGGCATCCTCAAGCACGCCCCGTCGCTGCTCGCCTTCACCAACCCGACGGTGAACTCGTACCACCGCCTGGTCCCGGGCTTCGAGGCCCCGGTCAACATGGTGTACTCGCAGCGCAACCGCTCCGCCGCCATGCGCATCCCGATCACGGGCTCGAACCCGAAGGCCAAGCGCGTCGAGTTCCGCGCGCCGGACCCGTCCTCGAACCCGTACCTCGCCTTCTCGGCGCTGCTCCTCGCGGGCCTCGACGGCGTCAAGAACAAGATCGAGCCGGCGGAGCCGATCGACAAGGACCTGTACGAGCTCGCTCCCGAGGAGCACGCGAACGTCCAGCAGGTCCCGACCAACCTGGAGGCCGTCCTCCACGCCCTCGAGGACGACAACGAGTACCTGCAGGCCGGTGGCGTCTTCACGTCCGACCTGATCGAGACGTGGATCGACTACAAGCGCACCCACGAGATCGCCCCGATCCAGCTGCGCCCGCACCCGCACGAGTTCGAGCTCTACTTCGACCTCTAAGCCGGACACTCCGCACGAGTGAAGGCCGCCGCACCCGATTCCCGGGTGCGGCGGCCTTCGCCGTTCCTCGCGCTTGTCTCCGGGGTCAGCGGCCGTAGCGGATCAGGGCGCGGACCATGCGGCAGGTGGTGTCGGAGGGCGGGTGGATGCCGATGTCGGCGGCCGTCGTGCGTATCGTCGTGTTCGTGGCCTTCGACGGGACGTAGACGCCGGCGTCGAGGAGGGCGATCGCGAGCCGCATGGCCTTCAGGCGGCGGTTGTGCGTCACGTACCACTCGCGGGGGCGGCCCGCCGGGAGCGGCTTCCTCTGGAGGGGCTTCCAGGGTTCGAGGGACGGTGTCCGGATCACGGCGAGAGCCATGGGCTACCTCCTGGCGAACGATGGGGTGCGGGCCCTCCCCGGGACCCTCACCTTCACCCCTTATTTTAGTGGCCACCACTGACAATCGCCCCTGGCCAGGCAGGGTTTGGGGGGTGGTGGAGGGAGGCCTGGGGGGTACCGTGGGGGCCATGGAGATCTGGATCAATCCCGCCTGTTCCAAGTGCCGCAGCGCCCTCACCCTCCTCGACGCGGAGGGCGCCGAGTACACCGTGCGGCGCTACCTGGAGGACGTGCCCTCGCCCGAGGAGATCCGGCAGGTGCTCGACCGGCTCGGTCTCGAACCGTGGGACATCACGCGGACGCAGGAGGCCGTCGCCAAGGAGCTCGGGGTGAAGGAGTGGCCCCGGGACGCGGCGAACCGGGACCGCTGGGTCGAGGCGCTCGCCGGGCACCCGAAGCTGATCCAGCGGCCGATCATCACGGCGGAGGACGGCACGGCCGTCGTGGGCCGGTCGGAGGAGGCCGTGCGGGACGCCCTGTCCCGGTAGTCAGCACGCCAGGAACTCGGTGATCCTCTTCAGGGTCGGGGTTCCGAGCTCCGACGGGAGCGTGTGGTGCGTCGCCGCGGGGACGGTGTGCGTCTCGATGCCGGGGATTGTCGCCCTTGCCCGCGCCGCCCCCCGGGCCGGGTCGTGGGCGCGGCTGCCTTCGGCGAGGCAGAGGAGCACCGGGGGGCGGAGGGTCGCCAGCGCGGCCGGCTTCGGGCGGGGTCCCGTGACCGGGCGGTGCCTGGGGAGCGTCGCCGCCAGGGCGTCGAGACGCCGGACCGCCGGGTCGTGCTCCGCCCTGCCCGTCTCCCACGCCAGGAAGGCCTCCGTCCGCGCGGGCGTCGGGCGCAGCAGTGTCGGCAGGGCCCGGATCAGGTAACGGGACCCGAAGCCGACGAAGCAGCCGGTCGGGTCGAGCAGGACGAGTCGGTCGGTCCGGTCCGGGGCCGCGAGCGCGTACGTGAGCGCGATCCACCCCCCGTACGAGTGGCCGCAGAAGGCCGCCGAGGTGATCCCAAGGCCGTCGAGGAGGGCGTCGAGCCAGGACGTGAGGTCCGCGGCGGTACGGATCGGGCGGCCGCCCGCCCGGCTGCGGCCCGGTCCGCCGACGAGGTCGACGGCGTGGACCCGGTGCGTCGCACCGAGTGCGGCGGCCGTCGTGCGCCAGGAGGCCGCGGTGGCCCCGCCGCCGGGCAGGAGGAGGACGGGCGGGCCACCCTGGGCGCCGTGGCGGAGCACGTGCGTGGTGCCGTGGGGGGTGGGGACGCGCTCGGCGTTCGTGGGATGGGGCCACGTCGCGAGGAGCGCGTCGTAGGCCGTGTCGAAGTCGGTGTCGAAGTCGATGCCGTGGGCGCGGGACATGACGACAGGTCCTCTCGCTGGGCGATAATCTCGCTGAGCGAGATAATAGGAGGAAGCGGTGACCGAGTCACCCGAGATGCGGATCTTTCATCTGCTGCGCGAGGTCACCGTCGAATACGGCCTGCGGCAGGCCGAGTTCGCCGCCCGCAACGGCATGCACCCGACGGACGTCCGGGCCCTGATCTGGCTGCTCGACGCGGAGCGCGCCGGCACCGACGCGACCGCCGGCCGGCTCGGCGAGGGGCTCGGGCTCAACTCGGCCGGGACGACCGCCGTCGTCGACCGCCTCGAACGGCTCGGCCATGTGGCCCGGGTGCGGGACGTCCGCGACCGGCGGCGAGTGCTGCTGACGGTGGAGGAGCACGCGAAGGAGCTCGGCCGCGCCCACTTCGGGCCGCTCGTCGAAGGGACCGTGGCACTGCTCGGCGCCTTCGGCGAGAGCGAGACCGATGCGGTGCGGCGGTTCCTGACGGGCGTACGGGAGCTGCTGGACGACCGGAACGGGGAGGAGTCGCGGTGAGCGGGGAGTTCGCCGGGGCGCTCGGGGTCGATCTGCATCTGGAGCTCGGTGCGAGCGGCAGTCGGCGGGCCGTGCTCGCCGAGGCGCTGCGCGAGGCCGTCCGCGGTGGGCGTCTGGCGCCCGGGACCCGGCTGCCGCCCTACCGGTCGCTCGCCGCCGACCTGGGGATCGCCCGGAACACCGTCGCCGACGCCTACGCCGAGCTGGTCGCCGAGGGCTGGCTGGCCTCCCGGCAGGGCTCCGGGACCCGGGTGGCCGAGCGGGTCCTCGCGCCGGCCCCCGGACCGGCACGGCCCGCCGCGCCGGCGGCGCTCCCCTACGACCTCGTCCAGGGCAAGCCCGACCCCGGCGCCTTTCCGCGCGCGGCCTGGCTGGCGGCCGCCCGGCGGGCGCTGACCGCCGCGCCGCACGAGGCCTTCGGGATCGGGGACCCGCGCGGCCGGATCGAACTGCGCCAGGCCCTCGCCGCGTACCTCGCACGGGTCCGGGGCGTACGGACCACCCCGGACCGGATCGTGGTCTGCTCCGGCACCGCGCACGCCCTGCGGCTCCTCGCGCGTGTACCCCTGGCGACGCACACCCGCGAGAAGCCCGCCCGTCAGACGGCCGCCCGCAAGGCGCCTCCCCGGCCCTGGGCCGTCGAGGCCTACGGACTCCCCTACCACCAGGGGCTGCTGGGCGAGGCGGGCATCCACACGCTGCCGCTGGCCGTCGACGAGGACGGGGCGCGCGTCGCGGAGATCCCCCCGGAGGCGGGCACCGTCCTGCTCACCCCCGCCCACCAGTTCCCGACCGGCGGGCCGCTCCACCCCGAGCGCCGGGCCGGCGTCCTGGAGTGGGCGCGGCGCTCCGGGGGGCTGGTCGTGGAGGACGACTACGACGGCGAGTTCCGCTACGACCGCCGGCCGGTGGGCGCCGTCCAGAGCCTCGACCCCGACCGGACCGTCCTCCTCGGCTCCGTCAGCAAGAGCCTCTCCCCCGCGCTGCGGATCGGCTGGATGTGTCTGCCGGAGGCCCTCGTGGACGGGGTCGTCGAGGCGAAGGGGCTGCGCGAACCGCACACGTCGGCGACGGAGCAGCTCACGCTCGCGGAGTTCGTCGGCTCCGGCGCGTACGACCGGCACGTCCGGCGGATGCGCCAGCACCATCGCGTGCGCCGCGACCGGCTGGTCGCGGTGCTCGCGGAGCGCGTGCCGGGGGTACGGGTGACCGGGCTCGCCGCCGGGCTGCACGCCCTCGTGGAACTGCCCCGGGGCACGGAGCGGTCGGCCGTCGCCGCCGCCGCCGCGCACGGGGTCGCCGTGGAGGGCCTCGCGGAGTACCGGCACCCGGAGGCGCGGGGCGCGGCCCTGCCCGACGGCCTGGTCGTCGGCTACGCCACACCTCCGGACCGGCTGTACCCGGCCGCCCTGGACGTGCTGTGTCAGGCCTTGTCCGGCGCGCTCTGAGCGGCGAGCCGCTCCGCCTCCGTCAGGATCTCGGTCAGGCGGAGGCCGAAGCGGGCGTCGCACGGGTGGGGGGTGCCGGTGCGGGCCGTGGTGAGCAGGGCGTCCACGGCCGTGGCGTACGCTCCCGCCGCTCCGTCCCAGCGGGGCAGTTCGGCGCGGCCCGCGGTGCCGTGCAGGGAGAGCGCCGCCTCCGCCGCCTCCGGCGGGGCGCTGAGAGTCAGGGTGGCGGTGCTGCTCGCGCCCGAGCTGTGGCGCAGGACCAGGTGGTGGGTGTCCTCGGGGCCTCGCACGGCCGTGATCGCGGTGACGTCGCCGAGGACCGGCAGGTAGACGGAGAGGACGTGCGGGCCGACGTCCCACAGCCCGCCCTTCTCCCGCCGCCACGGCGAGGCCGCGTAGGCGCTGGCGGAGCCGGGGCCGTAGAGCGAGCCCAGCCAGTGCGCCTCGCCCAGGAACCAGCCGCCCACCGCCGCCTGCTCCTCGATCCAGCGGGCCGTCGGCTCCGCGAACCGCAGCGTGCAGAACACGACGGAGGCGAGCCCGGCCTTCTCGGCCGCCTCGGCGACCTCGCGGGCCGCCTCGACGGTCGTGGCGACCGGCTTGTCCAGCAGGACGTGGCAGCCGGCCCGCGCCGCCCGCACCGCCAACGGGGCCTGGACGTCAGGGGGAAGCGCGAACGCGACGGCGTCGCTCGCCGCGAGGAGGGCGTCCACGTCGTCGTACGCGCGCGTGCCGGACGCGGCGGCGAGCTCGGCCGCCGCCTCCGGGCGTCTGCCCCACACCCCGCTGAACTCGACGCCCGGGTGCCCCGCGAGCGCGGGCGCGTGCGTACGGGCGGCCCAGGGGCCGGTGCCGAGGAGTCCGATACGGGGCTTCGCGCCCGGGTGCTTCGCCATGTCCCCCAGTCTGCCGGTACCCACCGACATCCCATGAGCGGCCGCTCTCACCCGGAGTTCTCGCCCGGAACGCTCACTCGGAGCTCTCGCCCCGCTCAGCCGCCTCCAGGCGATCCAGGGCCGCCTTGGTGGGCTCCTTGCTGCGGATCAGCCTCCACGTCTCGACGCCGCACGCCACCACCGCCCCGACGCCGAAGAGGAACAGCGCCACGCGCCACGGCAGCCACAGCCGTCTGCCGACCCCCTGGGCCATCATGATCACGCCCAGCAGCAGGAGTCCGCCGGCCTTGCGCAGCCACAGTTCGATCCCGTCCCACATCGTCCGTCCCCCCGGTCGCCTCGGCCCGCCTCCCCGGGCGCGCGAAGGCCGAGCATACGAGAGGCGCGGTCCCATAAACCGGTGGCAGGCGTCGCCGCTCCTGGTGTTACGTTGCCCCAGCCGGCCGCGGGACTTCGGTGCGACTTCCGGAACCTGCCTCTGAAGCAACGTCTTCGCTGTTCGTGCCCCCATTCCCCGGCCGGCGCCCACGGAAAGGGGAGAGCCTTGTCCGAACTCGTCGCCGCCGAGGACGTGCTCCTCTTCGTCAACGCCGCCGTGACCGCGACCGGCCAGCGCGAGTTCCGTTCCTCCGCCGCCGCGCAGCGCTTCTCGCTGCGGTTCGTCCACGAGTACGTACGGGTCAACTACCGCCCTGTGTACGCCGCCGCGCTCGCCCTCGACATCAACCACCACAACGCCGCCCTGATCGTCGAGGAGCTGCTGCGCACGCCGCACGAGGCGGGCGGGCCCGAGGCGAAGCGGGTCGAGGGGCGGCTGATCGCCGCGCGGCTCGCGCTGCTGCCGCCGCAGCGCGTCTACCGGCTGTTCCGCGCGCTGCGCGCCGCCGGGGTCAACAACCGCCGCACGCGCGCGATCGTGCGCGCGTGGATCGCCGCCCGGCCCGATCCGGCGCTGGACGCCGTGAAGTACCGGCCCGGGGTGAAGGCCGCCCTCCGGCACGTCCACGGCCGGCCGGCCGACCCCGAGACGGGCGACTTCCTCTTCGCGCCGGGCCGCCGCGTCCGGTACGAGAGCGCCACGCTCGACGCGTACCGCCGCGCCCACTACGAGCAGGGCGTGCTGTACGAGCTGCCGTTCACGGTCGCCGAGGGCTTCGCCGCGCGGCACAAGGTGCCCCGCGCGGTGTTCCTGGAGCGGATCGCGCCCCGGATGACCCGGCTGGAGCGGCTCAGGGCGGACCGGGCGACGACGGCGGCCACCGGGGCGGGGGCCGATCTGTCCGTCATGCCGCTCACCCGGCTCGCGCTGTACGTCCTCGCGCTGCCCTTCGGGGAGCGGGTGGAGCGGCGGGCCGAGCTGACGCACGCGCTGCGCGCGGCCGCCCGGCGCGCGGCGGGGCCGTACGCGGGGAGCTGGGGGCGGGTCGCCGCCGTCCTCGACGACAGTTTCTCCTCCTCCGGTTCGTCGGTGAAGCGGCGCCGTCCGCTGGCCGTCGCGCTGGGCTGCCACTTCCTCCTGGAGGCCCTCGCGGCGCCGGGGGCGTACACCGCGCTGTGGACCTCGGGCGGTTCCGATCCGCTGCTCGTCCGGCCGTCCGGGCCGACCCCCCTCGGCCTGCGGATCCTGGACGCCCTGGAGACCGGTCCCGACCGGGTGGTGATCGTCTCGGACGGCTGGGACAACGCGCCGCCGGGGCTCGCGGGCGAGGTCCTGCGGGTGTGGCGGTCGCGGCTCGATCCGGGGCGCCGGACGAGCGTCGTCCACCTGAACCCCGTATACGACGCGGAGGGCTTCGACGTGCGCCGGCTGGCGCCGAGCGTGCCGACGGCCGGGATCCGGGACGCGGAGGACCTCGCGGCCCTGGTGGAGATCGCGCAGTTCGCGGAGGGACGGACGGGGTTCGCGGAGCTGGGGGCCTATCTGGACCGGCGCGTGGAGCTGTTCTTGAAGGAGGCCGGGGGATGACGAAGATCGATCTGACCGGACTCGACGTCCGGCCCGCGCAGGTGTGGGGCGGGGTGCGGATCGTGCCGTTGGTGCGGGCCGAGCCGGTGGCCGGGCTGCGGCTGCGCCGGGAGGTGTACGAGGGCTCGGGCCTCGGTGCCGTGGACCTCGGCGGCCGGACGACGTACACCTCGTACGTCCCGCACGGCTTCGTCGCCGACTGGTCGGCGCCCGGGGCGGCGGCGGGCACGGGAGCGGAGTCCGCCGTGTACGGGACCCTGCTCGGCGGCGAGGGCGCGCCGCCCTCGTGCGTGCCGGTGCGCCGCCTGCACCGGCTGGCGAAGCGGCGGCCCGCCGAGCGGCGGCTGCGCTTCCTGCCGCTCCACCTCGCCCTTGAGGGCTATCTCGCGCTGCACTTCGGCGGTCCTTCGGTGGTCTGGGACGACTGGTCCCGGAAGGCCCTGAGCCAGGGTCTCTCGCCGCGCGCCGAGGCGGCGTACGCGGGCTGGTCGGTGCCGGGGCTCGCGGAGGCCCTGCGGATCTTCGAGCTCCATCCGGGCCAGTGCGGTCTGCTGCTGTACGTGGCCGACGCGCCGGCCGCGGCCTTCGTGGTCCCGCACCCCGACGACTACCGCCTGCTGCACCCGACGCTCGTGGAGGACCTGTACGGGGAGCTGGTGCACCAGTACGCGTACTTCGGGGGGCCGGTGCCGGAGTTCACGGCGCGGATCCGGGACGGCGCCGGTGGCGTCCGTACCCTCGCGGACCTGCGGGCGGCGGCGCGGGAGCAGGAGCGGGCCTGGGCGGAGGCGCACGACGGGCTGATGGCGCGGGACCTCCTGGAGACCTCGTACGCCTTCGAGCGGGTGTACCGGACGGACGGCTTCGAGCTGCACCGGTTCCTGCCGCCGTTCCTGCGGGACGGGCGCGAGCAGCACATCGGGGAGCTGATCACCGACCACAAGGGGCGGGCGGCCTATCTGAAGACCTTCCGGCTCTCCGACAAGCAGATCCGGAAGGGCCACCTGCTGCGGATGCTCGCGGGCCACGACTGGCACCTGGAGCGGACGGCGGAGGCCCTCGGCACCTCGTACGAGGAGGTCGTGCGGCGGATCGGGGCGGCGGGGTTCGGCGGGCTGCTCGACGCGCACGTCGTCGCACGGCGGGCGCGGGTAAAAGAGGAAGCCTGAGTAACACGGGGTTCACAAACGGGCAACCGACGGGAAATCCCGTGTTGCGAAGCTGCGACCGGACACAGACACCGCAGCTTCTCGCAGCGCCGCGAGCCGCCGCGCACCCGCAGCAGCACGCCCTAAGGATGAGGCCCGTGACCTTCAAGGCTGAGTACATCTGGATCGACGGCACCGCGCCGACCGCGAAGCTTCGCTCGAAGACGAAGATAATCGTGGACGGTGGCGCCGCGCTCGACGAGCTGCCGATCTGGGGCTTCGACGGGTCCAGCACGAACCAGGCCAAGGGCCACGCCTCGGACCGTGTCCTCAAGCCGGTCTTCGTCTGCCCGGACCCGATCCGCGGTGGCGACGACATCCTGGTGCTGTGCGAGGTCCTCAACACGGACATGACGCCGCACGAGTCCAACACGCGTGCCGCGCTGGCCGAGGTCGCCGCGAAGTACGCCGCTCAGGAGCCGATCTTCGGCATCGAGCAGGAGTACACCTTCTTCGACGGCGAGCGTCCGCTCGGCTTCCCGGTCGGCGGCTTCCCGGCCCCGCAGGGCGGCTACTACTGCGGTGTCGGCGCCGACGAGATCTTCGGCCGTGACATCGTCGAGGCGCACCTGGAGAACTGCCTCACCGCCGGTCTCGGCATCTCCGGCATCAACGCCGAGGTCATGCCGGGGCAGTGGGAGTTCCAGGTCGGCCCGCTGGCTCCCCTCACGGTCTCGGACCAGCTGTGGGTGGCCCGCTGGCTGCTGTACCGCACGGCCGAGGACTTCAAGGTCTCCGCGACCCTGGACCCGAAGCCGGTGAAGGGCGACTGGAACGGCGCGGGCGCGCACACCAACTTCTCCACCAAGGCGATGCGCGAGGGCTACGACGCGATCATCACCGCCGCCGAGTCCCTCGGCGAGGGCTCGAAGCCGCTCGACCACGTCAAGAACTACGGCGCCGGCATCGACGACCGTCTGACGGGTCTGCACGAGACCGCCCCGTGGGACAAGTACTCCTACGGTGTCTCGGACCGCGGCGCCTCGGTCCGCATCCCGTGGCAGGTCGAGCAGGACCAGAAGGGCTACATCGAGGACCGCCGTCCGAACGCGAACGTGGACCCGTACGTGGTGACCCGCCTGCTGGTGGACACCTGCTGCGAGGCCCTGGCGAAGGTCGGCCAGGTCTGACCGTCCGGCCGCCGGACCGCCGCACGCGCTCTTCCGGAGAGGCGCCCACCGTTTCGTACGGTGGGCGCCTCTTCCGTCATGTGGGACGGATGACGCGGGGGTTCGGCCGGGGAAAGGCTCGTCGGGGGCATTCCCTTCTGGTTCAATAGGGATATGGCCACGATGAGGAACGACGCCGCGACAGGTCGCTACGACCTCGAGCCGTTCTGGCCATCCCGGCAGCACGACGACTTCGACCGGGTCTGTTGCCGCGCGAGGAACGCGTCGGCCCTCTGAAGCCCCGGATCGGCACGGTCCGATCCCGGCCTTCGGCCGACGCGCACGACGACTGACGTACGACGCCCGTCCGTTCGTTTCTCCGCGCGAAAGAGCTGACTCCCATGGCCCACACCCAGATCGCTCCCCTCACCGCCGTCCGCCCCGGCCGGCACCGATTCCGCGCCGTCGACCCCAACGAGGTCGTCGGTCTCCCGCCGCTCTCGCCGCTCGCCCAGCTCTCCCAGGTGGCGGACCTCCTGCCGCCCGGCGCCACACTGCTGCCCGCGCCGCAGCACGCGCTGCCGACGCTGCCGGGACGCCCGCCGATGGTCGGGTACCTCGTGCTCGTCCCGGCCGACCAGCAGCCGCAGCCGCCCGTGGCCGCCCCCGTCCCCGCGCCGCCCGCGGCGGCGGAGGAGCAGGGTCCGGTGGCCATCGACGCGGGCCGGCGGATCGCCGTCGTGGACGGCGAGGAACTCGACCTGACCTATCTGGAGTTCGAGCTCCTCGCCCATCTGGTGGCGCACCCCCACCGGGTGCACACCCGCGACCAGTTGGTCACGACGGTGTGGGGCTACGGACACGTCGGCGACGGCCGTACGGTCGACGTGCACGTGGCCCGGCTGCGGCGGAAGCTGGGCGCCGAGCACCGCCACACGATCCAGACCGTGCGGCGGGTCGGCTACAAGTACACGCCCTGATATCTGAGTTGATCAGGTACTACGTGTGGTCCTGGCGGACCGCGCCCTCACCTTCGCCGCCAGGGCGAGGGTGAGGTCCACCGCCAGGAACAGCAGCAGGCTGAGGCCGAGCAGGGGGACGAACCAGCCGACGAGCGCCGTGGCCGCCGCGAGCGGCAGCAGCATCGTCACCGGGACCTTGCGCCAGGCCCCGCGCGCCACCGGGCGGCCCGGGCGGCGCTGCCACCACATGCGGTAGCCCCAGAGGATCAGCAGGATCAGGGAGAGTGCGAGGGCCGCGAGCGCCAGCTGGTTGAACAGGCCGAGGAACACGCCGGTGTGCGCGTCGATGCCTATGCGGGTCAGCTTGGCGAGGAGGGGGTGGTCGGCGAAGGCGAGGCGGTCGAGGACCGTGCCGTCCGCCGGGTTCACGGCCACCGAGTCCAGCTCCAGCGGGAACTGCGTGTCGGTCTCCTTGACCACGTACCCCTTGCCGTCGGCGGGCAGGACGACCGAGACGCGCGGGCTGTCGATGCCGGCCGCGCGGGCCGCCTCGACCGCCTTGTCGATGCCGATGTCCGGGCCCTGGGCGGTGGTGCCGCCCGGCTGGTGCCCGGCGCCGTGGCCCTCGTGTTCCGAGCCGGCGCCGGCCGCGCCGGCGAGGGTCGCGGTGAGCGTGGGGGTCGCGCCGCCGAGACCGTCCTGTACGACGCCGATGTTCTCGCCCGCGTACCGTGACCAGGTCAGGCCCGTCGCGGAGAGCAGGACGAGGCCGGTGACGGCCCACAGGCCGACCGAGCCGTGCCAGGAGAGGGTGCGGCGGCGGGACTTCGGGCCGCCCTCGGGGACGAACAGCGCGCGGCGGTTCCTCCTGCGGCGGCCGAGCCAGAGCAGCAGACCGCCGAGGGCGATCACCCACAGCCAGCTGGCGGCCAGTTCGCTGTAGTTGCGGCCCAGTTCACCGAGGTGCAGATCGGCGTGGAGGCCGTCGATCCAGGTGCGCAGCGGGAGGGCGCCGGAGCTGCCGAAGCTGGGCAGCTGCCCGCGGACGTCCCCGGTGTACGGGTCGACGAAGACGGCGAGGGAGGTGCCCTCGGGGACGTCGGGGTCGGCCATCAGGACCCGGGTGGTGGCGTCCGGTTCGGCACCGGGCCAGACGGCGGTGACGGTGCCGTTCGGGTTGACCTTGCGGGCGATGTTCACCTGCTGCGAGAGCGGCAGGGCGGTGTCGCCGACGGGGACCTCCAGCTCGTGCGCGTAGATCACCTTCTCGGCCTGGAAGGAGAGCGCGTAGAGCAGACCGCTGGCGGCGGCCACGAGGAGGAACGGGGCGACGAGGACGCCCGCGTAGAAGTGGAGGCGCAGGACGAGGGGGCGCAGGGCGCTCCACGTCCCGGCCTTGGGGGCGGTGCGGGTTTCGGGTGTCTCCGTCTCCGACGGTGGTGCCTCGGCGGTTTCGGGGCGTGCGGGATCGTCGATGGTCATGAAGGGGCGTCCTTGGAGTCGGCGTGGACAACGGGAGGAGACCCCCGGTGTCAGACGTGTGCTCCGAGGGTCGTGGCGCGGGGTGCGGACGGCCGGGGCGGACCGCGCCGGGAGACGGTGTGCGCGAGGACGACGGTGTGGGGCCGGTGGGCGTGGCCGCGCGTCCGGCGGACCGGGCCGCGCGGGGCTTCGGGGACGCGGACGCGCGCGAACAGCAGCCGCAGCGGGGTGAACGCGTACGCCAGGGCGGCCTCGGCGAGCCGGAAGAACGCGGCCTCGCCGTGCGCGAGCCACAGGCCGCAGAGGAGTGCGGCGAGGAGGTGGACGGCGAGCATGCCCGTGCCGGAGTCCACGGCCATGGTCATCTCCATGGCAGCGTCCGGGCCCGATCCCGAGCCCGTGCCCGCGCTCATGGCGGCGGCGTGTGCGGCCGCCGTGTCCGTCATGGCGTGCGGATCCGTCGTGTGCGGGCCCGTCATGTCGGTCGCGCCGCTCGCGCCGTGCGCCGACGGATGAGAACCGGCCATCGAGAAGAGCAGGTGCAGCGCGCCCTGGAGGACGAGCATGGCGCCCGCGATCGTCGGCGTGCCCCGGCGGCGTCCGGCCGCGGCCCAGGCGGCGGCCGCGGTCGCGGCGAGGGCGCCGAGCAGGCCGGGCGTCGGGAGCTGGTGCGCAGACATGGACGAATGCCCCACAGCGGCCAAGGTCACGCAGACCACCGCGAAAAGTGCGGCTCGCAGGGCGCGCAGCGGCGACCGGGCATCCGTCATCGCCCGTCATGGTGCCATCCCGCCATCCGGCCGAACAGACCACCTCCCACGCCGCCGTCCCGCCCGGTGCGTTCCTCCCCGGCGGAATCCTCCGGGAGCGGAATCCTCCGGGAGCGGAATCCCCTGGCCTCGCCCGCCGCCGCCGGGCAGTCTTCCGATCATGAAATTGCTGATTCTCGGTGGTACGGAGTTCGTTGGTCGCGCGGTCGCCGAGGCGGCGCTCGGCCGTGGCTGGGAGGTGACGGTCTTCCACCGGGGCCGGCACACGCCCCCGGCCGGAGTCCTCTCCCTGCACGGCGACCGCACCACGGGCGCGGACGGTCTCGCGGCCCTCGCCACCGGTTCCTGGGACGCCGTCGTGGACACCTGGTCGGCCGCGCCCTCGGCGGTCCGGGACGCGGCGCGGCTGCTCGCCGGCCGGGTCGGGCGGTACGCGTACGTGTCGAGCCGCTCCGTCTACTCCTGGCCGCCGGCCGCCGGGCTCGGGGAGGACGGCCCGCTGGTGGAGGGTTCGCCGGACGCCGGGGACGTGCCGTACGCGGAGGCCAAGATGGGCGGCGAGCTCGCCGCGACCGCCGCCTTCGGGGCGGAGCGGACGCTGCACGTCCGCGCGGGCCTGATCATCGGCCCGTACGAGAACGTCGGCCGACTCCCCTGGTGGCTGCGCCGGATCGCCCGCGGCGGGACCGTCCTGGCGCCCGGGCCGCACACCCTCCCCCTCCAGTACGTCGACGCGCGCGACCTCGCCGAGTGGACGCTCGACGCGGTGGCGGCCGGGCTCTCGGGGCCGTACAACCTCGTCTCGCCGCCCGGGCACACGACCATGGGCGAGCTGCTCGACGCGTGCGTACGGGCGACCGGCGCGGACGCCGAGCTGCGGTGGGCGGAGCCGGAGGCGATCCTCGCGGCCGGGATCGAACCCTGGACGGAGCTGCCCGTGTGGCTGCCGCCGGGCGAGATGTACGACGCGCTGCACACCGCCGACGTCTCCCGCGCGGTCGCGGCCGGGCTGCGCTGCCGGCCAGCCGAGGAGACGGTCGCGGACACCTGGGCCTGGCTGGAATCGCTCGGCGGGGCGGCGCCGCAGCGCCCCGACCGTCCGGACAAGGGGCTCTCCCCCGAGCGGGAGGCGGACTTCCTGGCGACGTACGCGCGGGAGGTCTAGGGCCTGATCCGCGCGGGACGGCCTAGGCGGCAGCTGACGAACTGCTCTCTTGCGGGCGATCCACTACGGTCAGCAGGAAAGTGGACGAATCGGAGGAAACGACGCCCATGACCGCCATCCCCGCCACGTCCGTCGCCAATCTCCGCGACCTCGGCGGTCTGCCCCTCGGTGACGGGCGTGCCGTGCGGGCCGGTCTCGCCCTCCGCTCCGCGCAGCTCGACCGGCTCGATCCGGCCGAGCCGGTGGTGGCGGCCCTGGGCATCCGTACGGTCGTCGACCTCCGGACGGAGAGCGAGCGGGGCGACCGGCCGGACCGCCTGCCGGCCGGCGCGCGGCTGCTCGTCGCGGACGTGCTCGCCGACCATCTGGCGGTCAGCGGGCTGCCGCCCGCCGCGCGCCTCAAGACCCTGCTCACCGACCCGGCGCTCGCCGAGGAGCACCTCGGCGGGGGCCGGGTGCGGGCGGCCTTCGGCCGCACCTACCGGACCTTCGTGTCCGGTGACTCCGCCCGCGCCGCGTACCGCGCCCTGTTGACCGAGCTGGGCACGCCGGGCGCCGGGCCCCTGCTCTTCCACTGCTCGGCGGGCAAGGACCGGACGGGGTGGGCGGCGACGGTCGTCCTGTCGCTGCTCGGCGCGGACGAGGAGACGGTGCGGGCCGAGTACCTGTCGGTCAACACGGCGGTGCGGCAGGCGTTCGCGCCGATGATCGAGGGGTTCACGGCCCAGGGCGGGGACCCCGAGCTGGCGCTCGACCTGATCGGCGTCCTGCCGGAGTACCTGGAGGCGGGGCTCGACGAGGTGGCGGTCCGGCACGGCTCGATGGAGAAGTACGTACGGGAGGGGCTCGGGGTGCCGGACGAGGTGACGGACCTGATCCGCGAGCGGCTGACGGTCCACGCGGCCTGAGGTCCCGCCAGGGCCGGGGTGACCATCGGAAGAATCGCTCGTTCTGCTGAATGTGAGCACCCAGGATCTCGATCCCTCGCCCGTGGGCCCCGTCGACGTCGAGCAGGCCGAGGCCGCGCTCGTCGAGCGCTATCCGCGCCTCGTGCGCATCGCCTACCTCGTCCTGCCGCCGACGCTCGGCCGCAACCGCCGTGTCCTGACGGCGCACGCGCTGGTCCAGCGTTCGCTGCCGCGCCGCCGGGTGCCGGGTCCGGCGGTTCCGGGGCCCCGGCGCACCGAGGACGCGGTCGATCCCGGTTACGCGTACGTACGGGGCGAGGTGCTGCGGCAGGCGCTGGTCGCCGGGCTGCCGCTGCGGCGGCGGGCGCTGCCGCGGCGGGCCCAGTTCCCGCCGCTGCTGCCGCAGGTGTGGGGGCTCCGGGTCTTCCCGAGGGTGGGCGGCGCGGACGAACTCGCCCTGGACCAGCGCCTGTCCACCCTCTCGGGCCCCGGCCGGGCGGCGTACGTGCTCCGTGGCCTGGAGCGCCAGGGCGACCCGGAGGTGCTGCGGGTCCTGGCCGCGGCGGGCGTCGACGACCCGTCGGCGGCCCTCGCGGAGGCGGACGCGCTCGACGCGGCGGAGGAGTACGCCGAGCCGCCCGCGTCACCGGGCACCGGCACGGAGCGCGGGCGCCCTGGCGGGTCCGGTGGCTCCGGCGGGTCCGGGGGTGCCGGTACTGCCGGTGCCCCCGACGCGCCCGGCCTCCTCGGCGGGGACGGTCGGGCCGCGCGGGTCGGTGAACAGGCCGGGCCCGGCAGGGCCGGGAGCCCGGGCAGGGCGGGCGGGTCCGGCCGGATCGCGGGCGCCTGGGCAGGCGGCGAGGACGCCGGCCCCGGCCCCGAGAGGCCCGGCCCCGAAGGGGCCGAATCCGAGAGACCCGGCCCCGACGGCGGCAGCCCGGAGGCCGGACGGTCCGGGCCGCCCCGAGATCCCGGAGATCCCGGCGGCGACGCCCGGCGGTCCGGCCGATACGGCGAGGCCGGGCGCGGGGCGCGGGGCGGGCGGCTCAGTGGGGCCGCTCTGCTGGAGTCCGCCGAGTTCGATCCCTGCTCCCTGCAGGCCCGGCCCACCGATCTGTTGCGGCGCCGACAGCACGCCCGCGCCGCGCTCGTGGCCGCCGCCGCGCTCGTCGTGTGCGGGACGCTGCTCGGGCTGCCCGGGGACGGCTGGGGCAGAAACGGTGCTGCCGCCCCCTCGTACGCCCGTAACCCCGCCGCCGAGGCCGCGCTCGACCCGGGTGCCGTCAAGCGCGTGCCGTCCGCCGCCTGGCCCGGGTCGACCCGGCACGACTTCTCGGTGTGGCCGGCGCGCGGCGGTCTCACCGGCGACCGCGCGCTGCTGACGCGGGCGCTCGCCGTGTGGGCGCGGCCCGGGCTCTCCGTGCACTCCTCGGCGACGCCCGGGACGCCCGTCGGGCCGCCGATGGGGCCGCCGCAGCTGCTGTTCGCGGGGGTCGTGGACGGGTCCCGGGTGGTGCTCTTCCACGACGGGCTGCGGGCCGTGCGGTACGCGGAGCCGACGGCGGGCACGACGGCGGGCGCCGCGCTGGACTTCGCGCGGACGGACGCGGCCGACGCCGTCGGTTCGGCCGCGCTCGTCGTCTCGCGGGCCTCGGGCAACGTCCGCTATCTGACGGCCCCTTGGGTGCGGGAGACGGCCGTACGGGATCTGCTCGCGCCCGCGAAGGAGCCGTGGCCGCTGGCCCGGGACGCGCACGGGGTCACCGAGCCGGTGCCGAGCCCCGCGCAGGCGAAGGAGTGCGGGCGCTGGAACAGCCTCCAGGTGCGGGACGGTTCGGGCACGCGGCTCCTCACCGACCTGGGTGAGCTGGCGCCCGCCCGGCTCCTGTGGGGGCCGCCGGACGCGCCGGCGGACGTGACGGGGAAGGAGGCCCGCGAGGCGTGGGCGCGGACGGCGTGCGGGCTGACGGCCGTACGGGCGCACGGGGTGCGGTCGGTGAACGCCTGGCGGTTCGCGCGGCAGCCGCTGCCCGAGGGCGCCGGGAGCGGCACCTGGGTGTGCACGCGCGCGGAGACCTGGCGCGGGACGGGCAGCCGGGTCCTCGCCCAGTTCCTGGTCCCGTCGCCGAAGGCGCCGGCGGCGCTCGCGGCCCGCTCCGAGGGCTCGCCCGCGTGCGGCGTGCGGGATCCCCGGGTCCTCGCGGGCGTGTTGTGGCAGGCTCCGAGCGGCGGGTGGTACGTCCTGGCGGCGGGCAGCCCCGACTTCACGTCGCTGGAGACCTCGGGCGGGGTGAAGGGTCGCGCGACCGGTCCGCTCCTGGCCGTGAAGGCGAAGGCGGGGGCGCGGGCGGATCTGGACGGCACCGTGCGGGGCGGCACCCGGGTGGCCGCGTTGCGCTGAGGACGCGGGAGCGCCCGGCCCTGATCCGCCGGACAGGTCCTGGGCGCCCGTACCGCCAAAAAGGCGGTGCGCAAGCCTGTTGCCATCGCCTTACCCCTCAGTACATTGACATCATGTCTAATACGCAGCCTGCACCGGTGGCGTCGGAACACGTCGAGCTCAAGGCCCGCAAGGTCTCCTTCGACTGGGCGGAGACCCCGCTCCACTGGGTTCCCGGCGACCCCTTCACCACGCACACGATCAACGTGCTGCACCTGCTGCTCCCGGCGGGCGAGCGGTGGTTCGTGCACGTCTACAAGCAGGCGTTGCCGTACATCACCGACGACAGGCTGCGCGAGGACGTCATCGGCTTCATCGGCCAGGAGGCCATCCACTCCCAGGCCCACGACGACGTCCTCCCCCACCTGCGGGCGCTGGGCCTCGACCCGACCCCGTACACCGCACAGGTCGACTGGTTCTTCGAGAAGCTCCTCGGGGACCGGACCCTGCCGCCGGGCCGGCCGCGCCGCTGGTGGCTGATGGAGCGGGTCGCGATGATCGCCGCCATCGAGCACTACACCGCCTTCCTCGGCAACTGGGTCCTCAACGCCGACGAGCTCGACCGGCGCGGCGCCGACCCCGTCATGCTCGACCTGCTGCGCTGGCACGGGGCGGAGGAGGTCGAGCACCGCTCGGTCGCCTTCGAGCTCTTCATGCACCTCGACGGCGGCTACCGGCGCCGCGCCCGCACCTGGGCGCTCGCCTTCTCCGCGCTCGTCTTCCTCTGGCAGCGGGGCGCCCGCTTCTTCATGGAGAACGACCCGAGCCTGCTCGACGGCAAGGCCTCCTTCGGCCAGTTCTACCGCAAGGGCCGGCAGGGCGTGCTGCCCTCCACCCCGGACATGCTGCGCTCGATACCCCGCTACCTCAGCCGCGCCTACCACCCCTCCCAGGAGGGCGACACCGCGCAGGCGCTGGCCTATCTCGCCTCCTCCCCGGGCGCCGGCGGAGGCCACTGATGCCCCGCCTGACCACCGTCGCCCTCGTCGCCGGTGCCGCGCTGATCGTCCGGCGCGCCGTGCGCCGCCGGATGTCCACGGCCCCGCTGTGGCCGATGCCCGCCCTCGACGTGCCCGTGTCCGGCTACGGCCGGGGCAGCACCGTCCCCCGCCGGGTCCTCGTGACCGGGCGCGCCACCCCCGCCGAGGGCGTCGTCGAACTGCGCCTGGAGGGCGCCGGGTTGCCCGCGTGGCAGCCGGGCGCCCATGTCGACCTCGTCCTGCCGTCCGGGCTCGTGCGGCAGTACTCGCTCTGCGGCGACCCGGCCGACTCCGGTACGTACACGGTCGCGACGCGCCTGATCGAGGACGGGCGGGGCGGTTCGCGCGAGGTGCACGAGCAGCTCCACGTGGGCACGGAGGTCGAGATCCGCGGCCCCCGCAACCGCTTCCCGCTCGTCGACGCCCCCGCGTACGTCTTCGTCGCCGGCGGCATCGGCATCACCCCGGTCCTGCCGATGGTGCGCGCCGCCGAGGCGGCGGGGGCGGACTGGCGGCTCGTGTACTGCGGGCGGAGCCGGGCCACGATGCCGTACCTGGAGGAGCTCCACGAGGTGGGCGGCGACCGCCTCACGGTCGTCGCCGAGGACGAGTCCGGCTTTCCCGAGCTTGACTTCCTCGCGCACGTGCCCGTCGAGACGGCCGTCTACTGCTGCGGGCCCGACGGGCTGATGGACGCGGTGGCCGCGTCGATGCCGGAGGGCCGGGCGCCGCGCCTGGAGCGCTTCTCCGCCGCCGCGCCGATCGGCGGCACCGCCTTCGAGGTCGAACTGCGCCGCTCCGGCCGTACGGTGACGGTGGCGGCCGACCAGTCGGTGCTGGCCGCCGTCCGCGAGGAGCTGCCCGGGATCACGTACTCCTGCCGGCAGGGCTTCTGCGGGACCTGCCAACAGCGGGTCCTGGAAGGGAAGATCGACCATCGGGACGAGCTCCTCACCGACGCGGAGCGCGCCGACTCGATGCTGATCTGCGTCTCGCGGTGCGCGGGGAAGCGGCTCGTCCTGGACCTGTAGGCCTCAGACCGACCGGGTCGTCACGGCAGGATCAGCCAGTCGAAGGCGAGGGCGGCCAGCAGGCCGCCCACCAGGAGCCAGGTGGCCAGCCGGGTACGGCCGTTGCGGGAGAGCTCGATCACGACGCCGCAGAGGATCATCGCGAGGCCGTACACGCCGACGACCAGGACGGACGTACGGCTCGCGAGGCGGATGACGAGGACCACGGCCATCGCCACGAGCAGGACGGACGCGGCGGCGACGCGGAGCCGCCGTGCCTGCTTGGGGGTGAGACCACCCGTCGCGGACCCCTCGTCGATGTCGTCGGACTCGTCGAGGTCGTCCGACTCGTCGAGGTCGTCGAGGTCGTCGAGGTCGTCGGACTCGTCGGGCTCGTCGGTTTCGGGGGCCTCAGGTGCCTCCGCGGCCTCCGGGGCCTCGACTGTCGGGGTGTCCTGGTCGGAAGCGCTCATGAAGCAGGAGCGTATCGGACCCCGTTAGGCTGTTCGTATGACGACCGGGGTACGCCGCAGGATGGGCGTCGAGGAGCGCAAGCAGCAGCTGATCGGGGTGGCTCTCGAACTCTTCAGCCACCGCTCTCCCGACGAGGTGTCCATCGACGAGATCGCCGCGGCCGCGGGGATCTCGCGACCGCTGGTCTACCACTACTTCCCCGGCAAGCAGAGCCTCTACGAGGCGGCGCTGCGGCGGGCGGCCGACGAGTTGGCGGCCCGGTTCGTGGAGCCGCCGCAGGGCCCGCTGGGGGCGCGGCTGCTGCGGGTGATGGGCCGGTTCTTCGACTTCGTGGACGAGCACGGGCCGGGTTTCGCCGCGCTGATGCGCGGCGGTCCCGCGGTGGGGTCCTCGACGACGAACGCGATGATCGACGAGGTGCGGCAGGCCGCGTACGAGCAGATCCTCGCCCATCTCAGGGTCGACAGGCCCTCGGCCCGGCTCGAACTGGTCGTCCGCTCCTGGGTGTCGCTCGCCGAGTCGACGGCCCTGCTCTGGCTGGACGGCCGCCGGATCCCGCGCGCGGAGCTGGAGTTGCAGCTCGTGCACGACTTCGCGGCGCTGGCCGCGGTGAGCGCCGCGTACGACGCCGAGATGGCGGAGATCCTGGTCGGCATCCTCGCCGACGAGCCGGCCGACGGCCCCTTCGGGGACCTGGTGGCCCGGCTCGCCGCGCTCGTGCCGGCGGTCGTCGCACCGGCGGCCGCCGTGCCCGATCAGCGCTTGCGGTAGGACGACTCGAGGTCGCGGATCTCGACGGAGAGCCGGACGTTCTCGGTCGCCTTGACGTATCTCGGCAGCAGGGCGAGGACGGCCTTGGAGAGCCGCGCCTTGGCGTCGTCCGTGCGGCCGTACAGCAGGGCGATCTCGACGTGGACGATGACGTCCTCGGTCGAGCCGTCGCCGACGACGGTCTCCTCGACCTCGCGGAAGCGGGTCTTGCAGGCGTCGAGCGTGGCGTTCACGGACTCGACGACGAGCGGGTGCAGGGCGAGCGCGAAGCCGCGCCGGTCGAGGGGCGCGGAGTAGTCCACGGTGATCTGCGGCATGGGGGTCACTCCCGGAAGAGGGGGATACGGATGTCGGATGCTTTGGCCACACCTTTACGGTGATCGCCATGACGACACAAGTGACCTTCCGGCAGGCGGACGACCGGGATCCGGCCCTTCTGGTGGGGCTGTTCGACGGGGCGGCCGACTGGATGGCACGGAACGGGATCGACCAGTGGAAACCGGGCGGGAAGAGCGCCGAGCACTTCCGGGGGCGGATCGCCGCCGGTGAGGTGTGGCTGGCCCTCGGCCGGGACCGGGCGGTCGGCGCGTACGAGCTGTGGTGGGAGGACGAGCAGGCCTGGGGCGCGCAGCCGCCGGTCGCCGGGTACGTCCACCGGCTGATGACGGACCGGGCGTCGGCGCCCGCGGGGACCGGCCGGGCGCTGCTCGCCCACGCCGAGGGGCGGATCGTGGCCGGCGGGCGGGCGGTCGCCCGTCTCGACTGCGTATCGAGCAACCCGCGGCTCCGTACGTACTACGAAGCCGCGGGTTACCGGGTCGTCGGCGAGGAGCCGGGGAAGCTCGCCGCCGACGGCACGCGCTACGGGGTCACGCTGATGGAGCGCTCGCTGGTGGAGCGGTCGATCACCGCGCCGTGAAGACCGCCACCGTCCTGGCGGGGACCGTGAAGGTGCCCGAACCGGCCTCGTAGGAGGCGGACTTCACGACCGCGTCAGAGCCGTTCGCCTGGACCGGGTGGAGGGCGTAGCCCTTGCCCGCCAGGCCGGCGGCCTGCTGTGTCTGTTCCCGCGGGGTCGCGTTGAGGACGACGACCAGGTCACCGAGGCGCATGGTGACGACGCCGGGAGTCTCGTCGCGGCCCGAGAGCGGGAAGGACAGGGCGGACTGGACCTGGTCCGCCGTGGCCAGCGAGAACACCGGCTCGGTCGTACGGATCTTCTGGAGGTCGCGGTAGGCCGCCGAGGCGCCGTCGATCTGCTCGCAGCCGACCGTGAGCGCCGGGTTCACGAGCAGCGGCTTCCCGTAGGACCACTTGGCCTTGTTGTCGGCCGCCGGGGGCAGGCCGCGGCCGAAGCCGTTGCCGTCGCGGCAGTCCCAGTGGATCGCGTTGAACCAGTCGCCGCTGTCGTAGGAGTTGCGGTCGAGGGACTTGGAGCGCAGCAGGTCCGAGCCGGCCTGGGAGAGCGCCGGGCCCTGCGAGAGGGTGGCCGTCGCCATGGCGAGGACCTGCATGCGGGCCCGGTCCGTGGCCGACGTGCCCGCCGGGAGCTTGAAGGCGAGCGCGTCGTACAGGGTCTCGTTGTCGTGGGCGTCGGCGTAGGCGAGGGCGTCGCCGGGGGCGGCGGCGTAGCCGGCCGGGGCGCCGTTGTAGTCGACCTGGCTGCCCTTGACCGTACGGCCCGAGGTGTCGGTGAAGGTGAAGTCGGCGAGGTTGCCGGTCAGGCCGACCTTGATCAGGTCCTGGTAGTGGAGCAGTCGGGCCTTCTGTTCGGCGGGAGTGCCGTTGGCCGTCGAGGAGTTGGGGTCGGTGAAGAGTCCGGAGGCGAAGCCCTGGACGCCCGGGTCCTCGTCGAAGGGGCCGCCGCCGCGCACGGCGTCGCGGGCGCGGTCGGAGAAGGTGGCGACGCCGGTGCCGGCCATGTTCTTCTGGGTGGCCTGGACGAAGCGGGAGTCGTCGGCGATCTCGCCGAAGTTCCAGCCCTCGCCGTAGAGGACGATCGCCTTGCCGTCGACGCCGTCGCGCGCGACGGTCAGCTCGTCCAGGGCCTTCCGTACGGCCAGGATGTTGGCCTTCGGGTGGTGGCCCATGAGGTCGAAGCGGAAGCCGTCGACCTTGTAGTCCTTGGCCCAGGTGACGACCGAGTCGACGACGAGCTTGCCCATCATGGCGTTCTCGGGCGCGGTGTTGGCGCAGCAGGTGGAGGTGGCGACGGTGCCGTCGGCCTGGAGGCGCTGGTAGTAGCCGGGGACGATCTTGTCGAGGACGGACTTGTCGGACTGTCCGGCGGCGACGGTGTGGTTGTAGACGACGTCCATGACGGTGCGCAGGCCGTTGCCGTTGAGGGCCTGGACCATCTGCCGGAACTCGACCGTGCGGCGGGTGCCTTCGGGGTCGGTGGCGTAGGAGCCCTCGGGGACGGTGTAGTGCAGGGGGTCGTAGCCCCAGTTGTAGGCGTCCTTGGCCGCGGCGGCGGTGACGCAGGCCTGCTGCTCCTCGGAGTCGGGGGCGTAGACCTTCAGGTCGCAGGCGGGTGCGGTCTGCCCGGACTTCTTCTCGGGGATGGTGCCGATGTCGAAGGCCGGGAGGAGGTGGACGTAGGAGGTGCCGGAGTCGGCGAGCGCCTTGAGGTGCTGCGAGCCCTTGCTGTCCTTGTCCGTGAAGGCGAGGTAGGTGCCCCGGTGGTCGGCCTTCGCCGTCGGGTCCGCGACCGAGAAGTCGCGGATGTGGAGCTCCTGGATCTGGGCGTCCCGCAGCGGTACGGCGGCGGGCTTCTTCAGGGTTCCCCAGCCCTGCGGCTTCAGGGCCGCGTCGGAGAGGTCGACGGCGAGGCTGTGGGCCGAGTCGGTGGTGAGGGCGGTGGAGTAGGGGTCGGTGACCTGGTTGACCACGACCTTCTGGACGGTCGGGGCCCAGACCTTCACCGCGTAGCGGTACGGCTTGCCCGTCCAGGACTTCGGGCCGGTGACGGACCAGACGCCGGAGCTGTCGTCGCGCCGCATGGGCACGGTCCGGCCGTCGAGTTCGAGGGCGACGGACCGGGCGGTGGGGGCCCAGAGGGAAAGGGTGGTGCGGCCGTTGCGGAAGACCGGACCGAGGGCGGCCCCTGTGGCCTTCTTCGCGTACAGGTCGTCGAGGACGCCGGCGGTCTGGACGCCGGTGGCGGCGAGCAGGGCGCCGTTGGCCGCCCGCTGGGTGGCGATGAGCTGGCCGCGCAGGGAGGCGCGGGTCCGGTCGGCGTCACGCGGGTCGACGGTGAAGGCCGGGTAGTCCTTGAGGTGCGGGTACTTCGCCTTCTGGGCGTCGGTCAGCGCCGCCTGGTTCAGCCGGAGCCACTGGCCCTCGCTGCTGAGGGCGCCGTCGGTGACGGTGATCCCGCCGTCCTTCGCGTACACCAGCTGCTGGCTGGTGGCGTCGGTGGTCTTCACCTTCCAGACGACGGTGTTCCGGTCGATCCACTGGGCCTCGGCCTTGGTGAGGTCGAGGTTCGGGGCGCCGCCGACGGTCGGGAGCAGGTACTTCTGCTGTCCGGCGAGCGTCCAGATCTCGTGGCCGTAGGTGGCGAGGTCGAGGGACTGGTCGGTGGGCAGGTCCTTCTCGTCGCCCTTGTGGAGGATGTACGAGAGGGAGGTCGCGCCCTGGGCGAGCGGCACCTCGTAGACGGCGCCGTACGCGTCGGTGCGGACCGGCAGGAGGGGCTTGGACCAGTCGGTGGGCTGGGCGGCGCCGGTCCAGGTGTGGAGGCCCCAGCCGTCGTAGTTCCCGTCCGCGCGCTGGTAGTGGATGACGGCCTTGGTCTTGTCCTGCGGGGCGGGGGCCGGGTTCGTGTCGGACTGGCCTTCGGCGCCCTGCGTGATCCAGACCTCGCCGGTGCGGCCGAGGGTGATGCTCCGCTGGGGGCCGTCGGCGGCGCCGTCCTTCTCGACGGTGTAGGCGACGGTGGACGCGCCTTCGGGGACCTTGACCCAGGCGAAGGCGCCGTGGGCGTCGCGGCCGGTGAACGCGGCCTCCTGGCCGGCGGCCTTCAGGGTCCAGCCGTCGTAGTTCCCGTCCGGGCGCTGGTAGTGCACGACGGCGTGGGTGCGCTCGACGGCGACCGGCTTCTCGGGTGCGGGGACCTGTCCGGCGGTGGTGGTGGCGGTGGCGCTCGCGGTGCGGCCGGAGCTGTCGACGGCGACGGCCTTGTAGCGCAGGGCGGTGCCGGCGGCGGCGGTCACGTGCTGGGTGACCTTGTAGGGGGCGTGGTCGGCGGTGCCGAGGACCTGCCAGGGGCCGTTGCCGGTCTGGGCGGCGAAGACGACGCGGTTGAGGCCGCCGCCGGTGACGTCGGCGCTGAGCTCGACGGTGCCGGTGGCGCCGACGGCCGGGGCGTCCAGGGACAGGGTGGGGCCGGTGGCCGGGGCCGGGAGGGGCTTGTCGGCCTTGAGGACCAGGGAGGAGAGGGCCGGGACGGTGACGGTGACCTTGCCACCCGCCGCGACGTACGCGCCCTGACCCCCGTACAGGGCGCGGAAGTCCGCCGAGTCGACCGGGATGGTGACGGTCTTCTCGGTGGTGGCACTGTTGGTGGCGACGAGGTACTCGGTCCGCGTCCTCGCGTCCGTACGGGAGAAGGCGTAGACGGAGCCCTCGGCGAGCCGCTCCTGCTGGACGCCGTCGCGGAGGGCGGGGTGCGCCTTCGTGAGGCGCGACAGTTCGGCGACGGACGTGTAGACGGGGTGCTTCGTGTCGTACGCGTCGGTGGCGTGGGTGCGGTCGGTGCCGAGCTGGTCGTCGTCGAGGTAGTCGGCGGCCTGGGCGGCGAAGAGGGGCTGGCGGGCGTCCTTGTCACCGCCGGCGCCGGTGAAGCCCTGCTCGTCGCCGGAGTAGATCACCGGGTTGCCGCGGGACAGGAACATGAGCTCGTTGGCGAGCTCGGCCCGGCGGACGAGTTCGGCGTCGGAGGCGTTCGGGTTGTCCTGCTTGAGGAAGGTGCCGATGCGGCCCATGTCGTGGTTGCCGAGGAAGGTCACCTGCTCGTAGGCGTTGGCCTTGTCGGTGGTGTACCGGTAGTCCTCGGCGAAGACCTTCGCGAGGCGGTCGGCGCCGGCCCCTTGGGAGGCGAAGGCGCGGGCCGCGTCCTGGAAGGGGAAGTCGAGGGTGGCGTCGAGCCGGCCCCGGGTGACGTAGGGGGCGGTGACGGTGGTGTCGGCGGAGTAGACCTCGCCGAACATGAAGAAGTCCTCGCGGCCCCGCTCCTTGGCGTACGCGTCGAGGGCGGTGGCCCACTGCGTCCAGAAGTCCAGGTCGACGTGCTTGACCGTGTCGATGCGGAAGCCGTCGATCTTGAAGTCGCGGACCCACGTCTCGTAGATCCTCTTCATGCCCTCGACGACCTCGGGGCGCTCGGTCCACAGGTCGTCGAGGCCGACGAAGTCGCCGTACTCGGCGGACTCGCCGGCCCAGGTGGAGTCGCCCCGGTTGTGGTACATCGTGGGGTCGTTGAGCCAGGCCGGGACCTTGGTGCCGGCCTTCTCGGCGGAGGCGACGGGCGTGTACGGGAAGGAGTCCGCGTCCACCTTCCCGATCGCGGCCCGGTCGTCGAAGGGGCGGCCGTCCTTGTCGAGGTACGGGTAGGCGCCCTTGGGGCGGTAGCCGTACTTCTTCTCGGCGTAGTCGACGGTGTCGGCGGTGTGGTTGGTGATGACGTCGAAGAAGACCTTCATGCCCTTGGCGTGGGCGGCGGCGATCAGCTTCTCCAGGTCCTCGTTGGTCCCGAAGTGCGGATCGACCTGGGTGAAGTCGGTGATCCAGTAGCCGTGGTAGCCGGCGCTCGCGTCCTTGCCCTCGCCCTGCACGGGCCGGTTCTTGAAGATCGGCGCCATCCAGATGGCGGTGGTCCCGAGGCCCTTGATGTAGTCGAGCCGCTGGGTCAGGCCCTTGAGGTCGCCGCCCTGGTAGAAGCCCTTGTCGGCCGGGTCGAAACCGGTCTGCGTACGGCTGCCGGTGAGGCCGCCGCGGTCGTTCGAGGTGTCGCCGTTGGCGAACCGGTCCGGCAGCACGAAGTAGAACTGCTCGCGGGTGAGGTCCTGGCGGGCGGGCTGGGCCGCGAGCGTCCGGTCGGAGGGCGGCGCGGGGGGCCTGGGCGCGGCGGCCGCGGGGACCGCGGGCACGAGGGCCGCGCAGAGGGCGGCGGCCAGCGCGACCGCTGTTCTCTTGGGTGTCACGGGGGTGCTCCCTGGAGGTACGGGAAGGGGGGCCGCCCCGTTGGGGGCGGCCCTGCGGAGAGGGGGAGGCTCAGTTGCGGAAGGTGTCGTTCAGGACGATCTGGCCCGAGGCGGGGACGGTCGCGGTGCGGTTGGCACCGGACTCCCACGTGACGTTCCCCGCGGCGTCCTTGCGGATGTACTTGTACTCGAAGGCCGTGCCGGCGGGGAGGCCGACGGCGAGCTTCCAGTCGGGGTACGTGGCCGGGTCGAGCTTCAGGGCGGCGGCGGTGGACCAGTTGCCGAGCTCGGCGCGGTTACCGGTGACGTAGATGTTCTGGCCGACCACGGTGGTGGCGGTGACGTTGAACGAGGCGCCGGCGGTGGCGGGCGGGGTCGTCGGCGGCGGCGTGGTGGGGGTGGTGCCGCCGCAGCCGGTGGCGTCGACGTGCAGGGCCAGGGCCGTGTTCGCGGCGAGGGTGGCCGTGAACTGGCCGGACGAGTTCACCGTCACGGGCGTGTTCGACTGGACGTCGCAGTAGGTGCCGCCGGGGAGGGCGGTCTGGTAGGTGCGGGTGAGCGCGGAGGACTCGTGGTTGATGGCCACGTACGCCTTGGAGCCGCGACCGAACGCGATGGCGTTGTTGCCGTTGTCCCACCAGTTCGTGACGGCCTGGCCGCGCGCGGTGTTGCGGAAGGCCACCATGGAGGAGATCTCGCGCCAGGCGTGCTGGCACTTCCAGCCGTCGGCGTAACAGGCGTTGACCTGACCGCCGTTGGGCGGGCCCGCGTCCTTGTCGGTCCACTCGTATCCGGAGTGGACGTCCGGAGAGCCGTAGGGCCAGGCGAGCGCGAAGACGGAGGCGAGGGTGTAGTTCGCGCCGTCCTTGTAGGAGAGGGTGTCTCCGCCGCGCTCGGTGTCGTGGTTGTCGACGAAGACGCCGGACTGGCCGGAGGGCATGTAGCCCCAGGCCTCGCCGAAGTTCTTGAGGTAGGCGAGCTTCTCGCTCTGCACGATGCGCTTGAGGTCGCGGGCGTAGCGGAACTCCTGGACGTCTCCGCTGCCGAGGTACTCGCTCGGGGAGACGGCTTCGCCGGCGCCGTGGATGGCCTCCAGCTTCCAGTACACGTTCGGGTTCGTCAGCCGGGACTTGATGTTGGCGAGGTCGGCGGCCGGCATGTGCTTGGCGGCGTCGATCCGGAAGCCGTCGACGCCCAGCGAGAGGAGGTCGTTCAGGTAGCCCGCTATCTTGCCGCGGACGTACTCCTCGCCCGTGTCGAGGTCGGGGAGCTGGACGAGTTCGCAGTTCTGGACGTTGCCGCGGTCCCCGTAGTTGGTGATCGAGGAGCGGCAGTCGTCCATGTCGGAGCCGGACCAGAGACCCGGGTAGTCGTACTTGGAGAACGGGGTCCCGCCCGTTCCCGTGCCGGAGCCGTTCGCCATGTGGTTGATGACGGAGTCGGCCACGACCTTGACGCCCGCCGCGTGACAGGCGTCGATCATGTTCTTGAAGGCGGTGCGGTCGCCGAGACGTCCGGCGATCTTGTAGCTGACCGGCTGGTACGAGGTCCACCACTGGCCGCCCTGGAGGTGTTCCTGGGGCGGGGAGACCTGCACGTATCCGTATCCGGCGGGGCCCAGGCGATCGGTGCACTCACGGGCGACCGAGGCGAAGTTCCATTCGAACATCACCGCGGTGACGTCCTTCTCGCCGGGCGGGGTGGCCTGCGCCGGGGTGTTTCCCGTGACGGCCACAGCGGCGGCTCCCGCCACGAGGGCGAGTGCAGCGGCCACGGTTCTTCTGGCCATGCTTCCTCCTGTGCGACGTCGGTGTCGCAGTCGGTGTAGCAAGAAGTTGCCGAAAACTTCAGCAACTGTTTTCAGCCGTGACCGTACGAGTGCCCCGGCGCCCGGTCAACCCTCCGGACACCTCAACGCAAGTTGTTACGAAAGGACTTGCGGAACCACCTGCGAAAAGGCCGCCGGGGCCTTGGCCGGCGGCTGCGCGGTGGAGCCGCGGACGACCAGTTCCGGCTGGAAGACGAACTCCGTGCGCTGCACCGGATTGCCTTCGATCTCCTCCAGGAGCGCGCCGACGGCGGCCGTCGCCATGGCCTGGACCGGCTGGCGCACGGTGGACAGCGGCGGGCTGGTGAAGGCGATCAGGGGCGAGTCGTCGAAGCCCACGACGGAGACGTCCCTTGGCACGTCGAGACCGCGGGCGCGGACGGCGCGGATCACGCCGAGCGCCATCAGGTCGGAGGCGCAGACGATGCCCGTGCACCCCTCGCGGAGCAGGATGTCGGCGGCGGCGTGGCCGCCCTCGACGCCGAAGAGCGTGGGTCTGATGAACCGTTCCGCGTCCGCGCGTTCGACGCCGAGGAGTTCGTACAGCTCGGCGGCGAAGCCCTCGGCCTTGCGGCGCGAGGGGACGTAGCGGGTGGGGCCGATGGCGAGCCCGATCCGCTCGTGGCCCAGCTCGACGAGGTGGCGTACGGCCATGCGGGCCGCGGCCCGGTCGTCGGGGGAGACGAAGTTGGCGTCGATGTTCTCGTTGTAGCCGTTGATGAGGACGTACGGCACGCCGCGGGCGGTCAGCCGGGCGTAGCGGGCCGGGTCGGCGGAGGCGTCCGCGTGCAGGCCGGAGAGGAAGACGATGCCTGCCACCCCGCGCTCCACGAGCTGCTCGACGAGCTCGTCCTCGGTGGCACCGCCGGGCATCTGGGTACAGAGCACCGGGGTGTAGCCGTGCCCGGCGAGGACCTGCTCGACGACCTGCGCGAACGCCGGGAAGATCGGGTTGGTCAGCTCGGGCACGACGAGCCCGACGAGGCCCGCGCTGCGGCGTTTGAGGCGTACGGGACGCTCGTAACCGAGCACGTCGAGGGCCGCGAGCACCTTGTGCCGGGTCGCGCCGGCCACCCCCGCCTTGCCGTTGAGGACCCGGCTGACGGTGGCCTCGCTGACCCCGGACTGGGCCGCGATGTCCGCGAGCCGCGGGGGGCCGGTTGCGGGGGCCCCCGGCCGGGGGGTGGTGACACCCCCCCCCCCACGGGGGGGGGGGGGGGGCCCCAGGCCACGGCGGGGACGATCCG
>NZ_JBSGTX010000056.1:0-16327 GCF_053607625.1 Streptomyces sp. NPDC055103 | reverse complement strand
CCACTCCGCGCGGGTTGTGTGTTTGGTGGGTTGTTTTTTTTTTACACCCCCCGGCGCGCGCCCCGCCCGCGGGGGGCCCCCGTGCCGGCCCCCCCGCGGCAGGGGGATCGTCACACCGCCCACCAGACGGTGGTGTCGGCGGGCACCAAGGCCTCGTCGTCGACGATCCGCACTTCCTCGTTGGAGAGGAGATACCGGCCGGGCAGCGGGACGGAGATGGCCCGGCCGGTGGTGTTGGCGGTGCAGACGAAGCCGTCGCGGCGGAAGGAGAGCACACCCTCGGGTGCCTCCAGCCACTGGACGCCTTCACCCGCACCGAGTTCGGGGCGCTCGCGGCGCACGGCGAGCGCGCTGCGGTACAGCTCCAGGGTGGAGCCGGGGTCGCCGGTCTGGGCCTCGACGCTCAGGCCGCCCCAGGCCGCGGGCTGCGGCAGCCAGGAGCCGCCGTCGCCGAAGCCGTACGAGGAGCCCTCGACGGTCCACGGGATCGGGACCCGGCAGCCGTCGCGGAAGCCGTCCTGGCCGCTGGCCCGCCAGAACGACGGGTCCTGACGGACCTCGTCGGGCAGGTCGGTGACGTCCGGCAGGCCGAGCTCCTCGCCCTGGTAGACGTACGCCGAACCGGGCAGCGCCAGCATCAGCAGGGTCGCGGCGCGGGCCCGGCGCAGACCGAGTGCGCGGTCGCCGGGGGTGCGCAGCTGGGTGCCGAGGCCCGCCGGGTTGGCGAAGCGGGTGGCGTGCCGGGTGACGTCGTGGTTGGACAGCACCCAGGTGGTGGGGGCGCCGACGGGGAGCATCGCCTGCAGCGACTCGTCGATGACGCGGCGCAGCTCGGCTGCGTCCCAGTGGGTGCCCAGGTACTGGAAGTTGAAGGCCTGGTGCATCTCGTCGGGGCGCACGTAGTTCGCGGTGCGGTCGACGGTCGGGGTCCAGGCCTCGGCGACGAGGATGCGCTCGCCGTCGTATTCGGAGAGGACCTGCCGCCAGGAGCGGTAGATCTCGTGGACGCCGTCCTGGTCGAAGAAGGGCATGACGTCGTTGCCGAGCAGCTTCAGCTGGTCGTGGGCGCCGAGGTCGGGCAGGCCCTCGGCCTTGACGAGGCCGTGGGCGACGTCGACGCGGAAGCCGTCGACGCCCATGTCGAGCCAGAAGCGCAGGATCGAGCGGAACTCGTCCCGTACAGCGGGGTGTTCCCAGTTGAAGTCGGGCTGCTCCGGGGCGAACAGGTGCAGGTACCAGTCGCCGGGGGTGCCGTCCGGGTTCTCGGTACGGGTCCAGGCCGGGCCGCCGAAGATGGACTCCCAGTCGTTCGGCGGCAGTTCGCCGTTCTTCCCCTTGCCGGGGCGGAAGTGGTAGCGCTCCCGCAGGACGGACCCGGGGCCCTCGCGCAGCGCGCGCTGGAACCACTCGTGCTGGTCGGAGGAGTGGTTGGGGACCAGGTCGACGATGATGCGCAGGCCCAGTTCGTGGGCGTCGCGGATCACGGCGTCGGCGTCGAGGAGCGAGCCGAACATGGGGTCGATGGCCCGGTAGTCGGCGACGTCGTAGCCGGCGTCGGCCTGCGGCGAGGCGTAGAACGGGGAGAGCCAGACGGCGTCGACGCCGAGTTCCTTGAGGTACGGCAGCCGGCTGCGGATGCCCTCCAGGTCGCCCATGCCGTCGCCGTTGCCGTCGGCGAAGCTGCGCGGGTAGACCTGGTAGATCACCGCGTCTCTCCACCAGCCCGTGTGCGTGCCGGTGGTCGGGGCGTCGGCCGGGGTGGCGAGATGCTGGGTCATGTCTTCCCTGGGAGGTAAGGAGGTGCGTACAGGGGTGCGTACAGAAGGGGCGCTCAGGGCCGTCAGCCCTTGACGGCACCGGCTGACATGCCGGTGACCAGGTGCCGCTGGGCGAGGAGGAACACCAGGGCGGCGGGGATGGCGATGAGCACGGAGGCCGCGGCCATCGGACCCCACTGGGCGCCGTACTGGTTGACGAACTTCTGCAGTCCGCCGGCCAGGGTGAGGTTCTCGTCGCCGACCATGAAGGCGGAGGCGTAGGCCACCTCGCCCCAGGCGGTGATGAAGGAGTAGAAGGCGGTGACGGCGATGCCCGGCTTGGCCAGCGGCAGGATCAGCCGCCAGAAGGTGCCGAACGGGGTGAGGCCGTCGACGTAGCCGGACTCGTCGATCTCGCGCGGGATGGTGTCGAAGAAGCCCTTCATCATCCACGCGCAGAACGGGACCGCGATCGTCAGGTACGTGACGACCAGGCCGACCGGCTGGTTGAGCAGGCCCATCGACGCCATGATGTTGTAGATCGGCACGATGAGGACGGCGACCGGGAACATCTGGGTGATGAGCAGCGTCCACATCAGGCCGCGCTTGCCGGGGAAGCGGAAGCGGCTGACGGCGTAGCCCGTGGTGGCGGAGATGAAGACGCCGATGACGGTGGTGAGACCGGCGACGAGCAGCGAGTTGGCGAACCAGGTCAGGAACGGGGTGTCGTTCAGGAGGTTCGTGTAGTTCGCGAGCGTCGTCTCCTTGAAGAAGTCCGTCGTCGTGGCGTACTGCGCCGGCTTGAGCGAGGTCAGCAGGACCCACAGCACGGGGAAGACGGCGATCACGGACGCCACGATCAGCGTGACGTGCAGCGCGACCGAGGCGATCGGCGAACGCCGACCGCGGACCTGGATGTTCTCGGTGGGGACGGGGGTCGTGGTGGTCACCAGACTTCTCCCTGCTTGCGGAGGACGCGCTGGTAGATCGCGGCGAAGATCATCAGGAGGACCAGGATGAGGACGCCCCACGTGGACGACTGGGCGAAGTCGCGCGGGCTGATCTCGAAGGAGAACTTGTACGCCTGGGTGACGAGGATCTGGGTGGCCTCGCCGGGTCCGCCCCTGGTGAGCAGGAAGATCACCGGGAACATGTTGAAGGTCCAGATGGTGGAGAGCAGGATCACCGTCGTGGACACCGAGCTGAGCCCCGGCATGGTGATGTGCCGGAAGCGCTGCCAGGCGTTGGCGCCGTCCATCTCGGCGGCCTCGTACAGCTCGCCGGGGATGGACTGGAGCCCGCCGAGGAGGGCGACCATCATGAACGGGATGCCGAGCCAGACGTTCACGAGGATGACCGAGAACTTGGCCCAGGTGGGGTCGTTCAGCCACGGGACGGCGTCGATGCCGCCGCCGGCGAGGATCTGGTTGAGCATGCCGCGGCGCTCGTCGTACAGGAAGCGCCAGGCGAAGACGGAGACGAAGCCGGGAACGGCCCAGGGCAGGATGAGCAGCATCCGGTAGACGGAGCGGCCGGCGATCCTGCGGTTGAGGACGTTGGCGAGGGCCAGACCGAGGACGAAGGTGACCGCCACGCACGACACGGTCCAGACGATCGTCCAGCCAAGAGTGCCGAGGAACTGGTTCCCGGTGATCGCCTCGGTGTAGTTCTCCAGACCGATGAACTCGTACGTGGCCGGCATCTCGTTGACACCGATCGAGCGGGCTACGTTCCGCTCGTTGGCGTTCGTCAACGACAGGTAGACGCCGCGGACCAGTGGATAGCCGATGATCACGGCGATCACGACGGTCACCGGGGCGATCATCGCCCAGGCGTACCAGTAGGTGGAGTGGGAGCGCTTCGCCGCGCCCCGGGGCTTACCAGTTCCGCGGCTCCGGCCGCGGGCGACGTCGTCGCCCGCGGCCTTCACCACCGACTGGCTGGGGGTGTCCACAGCCATCAGCCGGCCTGCCTTCCTGTTACTTCCAGTCCTTCAGGAGCTTGCGGTAGGCGTCGCCCGTCGCCTTCGCTCCCGTGTCCGGGGTGGTCTGGCCGGTGAGGACCTTGGTGTACTCGGTGACGAGCGGCGCGAAGAGGCTGCCGGTCTCCGGGATCCAGGGGCGCTCGACGGCCTTGTCGACGACCGGCTTGAAGAAGGTGATCATCTCGTTGGTCGCCACGTCCGGCTTGATGTAGACGGACTCGCGGGTCGGGAGGAGGCTGAGCTCCTTCGCGACCGTCGCCTGCGTCTCGGCCGAGGTCATGTACTCGGCGAAGGCGTAGGAGGCGTCGAGGTTCTTGGAGCCCGCGTAGACGGCGAGGTTGTGACCGCCCTGCGGGGCACCCTGGCCGGCCGAACCGGCGGGGACCGGGGCGATGCCCAGGTTGGCCTTGTCCGTGAACTCCTTGCCGGCGTAGGTGTCGGAGACGGCCCACGGGCCGTTGATCATCATGGCGACCTTGCCGTCCTTGAAGGCCGACTGCATGTTGTCCCAACCGTTGGTCGCGTCGGTGATCGCGGCCTTCGAGTCCACCAGGTCCTTGACGACCTTGAAGGCCTTCACGCCGGCGGGGCCGTCGACGGTGACCGTCTTCTTCTCGGCGTCGACGAGGTCGCCGCCCTCGCCGTACAGGAAGGAGAGGAACCAGTAGGCGTCGTCGCCGCGCAGGTACAGGCCGGTCTTGCCGGTCTTCTGCTTGATCTTGGCGGAGACGGTCTTGAGCTCGTCGATGGTCTTGGGGACCTCGACGCCGGCCTCCTTGAAGATCTTCTTGTTGTAGAAGATGCCCATGGAGTCGATGACCTGCGGGACGCCGTAGGTCTTGCCCTTGTACTGGGTGGAGGCGGCGGCCTGCTTGAGGAAGTCCTCGTTGTTCTTCAGGGCCGCGGTGCCGTCGAGCGGGGCGAGGTAGCCGAGGTCCGCGAACTCGGGGGTCCAGGCGACCTCGGAGCGGATGACGTCGGGGGCGCCGGAGCCGGACTGCGCGGCGTTCTTGAACTTGTTCTGTGCCTCACCGAACGGCACGTTGACGTACTTGACGGTGACCTTGGGGTGCTTCTTCTCGAAGTCCTCGGCGATCTTCTTGAAGACCTTGTCCTCGGAGCCGACCGTGGAGGTGTCCCACCAGGTCACGGCGCCGGAGAGCTCGCCCGAGCTCTTGGAGCCGCCGCCGTTCGAACCGCCGTCACTCCCGCACGCCGCCAGGGTCACGCCCAGGGCCGCGACCAGAGCGGTAGCCGCTATGCCACGCCGCATGTGAACTCCTTCAACTGATCCCGGGGGACGAGGGGCTGGAACCTTCCTCATGCGACCGCTCCCTCGCGGCGCTCCGGGTTGCCAGGAACGTAACAAAGATGAAAACGAGCCGAAAGACCTTGCGAGAACTTTCTGCAAGCACCGGCGATCGTTACATCGACGTGTCCCTAAGGTTGCCATCGCATCGCTTGACATCAGGTGACACAAGCCTCTCGCGCGCCCTCCGGTGCCCACGTGCGCCCTGTGACCGACCCCGCACGCCCTGCAAGGACTGCAAGACCTTGCGAGGTGGCTTGCATCTACCGTGCGGTGGGCAATACGCCGCGTGACCGGTACAGTCCATCCTCATGACCGCGCGGCTTTCCGACATCGCAGCCCAGGCGGGGGTCAGTGAGGCCACAGTCAGCCGCGTGCTCAACGGCAAGCCCGGCGTGGCCACGGCCACCCGTGAATCCGTCCTCGCCGCGCTCGACGTGCTCGGCTACGAGCGGCCCGTACGACTGCGCCAGCGCAGCGCGGGGCTCGTCGGCCTCATCACCCCCGAACTGGACAACCCGATCTTCCCCGCGCTCGCGCAGGTCATCGGGCAGGCCCTGACCCGGCAGGGCTACACGCCGATCCTCGCCACCCAGACCCCCGGCGGGTCCACCGAGGACGAACTCACCGACATGCTCGTGGAGCGCGGCGTCGCCGGCATCATCTTCGTCTCCGGACTGCACGCCGACACCACCGCCGACATGACGCGCTACGACCAGCTGCGCGGCAAGGGCGTCCCGTACGTCCTCCTCAACGGCTTCTCCCCCAAGGTCCAGGCGCCCTTCGTCTCCCCCGACGACCGGGCCGCGATGCGGCTCGCCGTGACGCACCTGGCCTCGCTCGGGCACACCCGGATCGGGCTCGCCGTGGGACCGAAGCGGTTCGTGCCGGTGCTCCGCAAGATAGAGGGCTTCCAGCAGGGCATGGCGGAGCGCTTCGGTCTCGGCCCCGAGGAGTCCGAGGAGCTGATCCAGCACTCCCTGTACACCCTGGAGGGCGGCCAGGCGGCGGCCGGGGCGCTGATCTCCCGGGGCTGCACGGCGGTCGTCTGCGCGAGCGACATGATGGCGCTCGGCGCGATCAGGGCCGCCCGGCAGCAGGGCCTCGACGTGCCGCGGGACGTCTCCGTCGTCGGTTTCGACGACTCTCCCCTCATAGCTTTCACCGATCCGCCGCTGACCACCATCCGGCAGCCCGTGCAGGCGATGGGACAGGCCGCGGTCCGCGCGCTGCTCGAAGAGGTGGGGGGCACACCGGCCCCGCACTCGGAGTTCGTCTTCATGCCTGAGCTGGTCGTTCGCGGTTCAACGGCCTCGGCTCCCTCTCGTCCCTGAGGGCTCCTCCCTGAGGGGGAGCGGGTGCGCCCGTCACCCGTCCGTAGGATGATCGGTCGGGGGGAGGGGATCTGGCACACTCTCTGCCTATGGGTGAAACGACCGTGAAGAGTTTGGACGACCGGACGACCCCGTCGTCACCCACTGTGGCCGACGGCAGGCTGTCGCGGCTGCGGACGCGCGGGCCCCGGCGTCCCACGATCTGGTTCGAGATCCTGCTCATCGCGGTGAGCTACTGGACGTACTCCCTCATCCGCAACGCGGTGCCGGAGCAGAAGGCCCAGGCGTTCAAGAACGCCGACTGGATCTGGCAGGCCGAGCAGTCCATCGGCCTGGCCTTCGAGCACACCGTCAACCACGCCGTGAACTCGGTGACCTGGCTGATCGTCTCGATGAACTACTACTACGCCACGCTGCACTTCATCGTGACCATCGGTGTACTCGTGTGGCTGTACCGATGGCAGCCGGGCCGTTACGGGGCGTTCCGTACCGTTCTGTTCGCCACCACCGGTGTGGCGCTGGTCGGTTACTACCTGTATCCGCTCGCGCCGCCCCGGCTCATGACCGACCTCGACTTCGTCGACACGGTCCTCGTCCACGAGACCTGGGGCTCGATGGCCTCGGGCAACCTCAAGCACGTGTCGAACCAGTACGCGGCGATGCCGTCGATGCACATCGGCTGGTCGCTCTGGTGCGGGCTGACGATCTTCCTTCTGGCCAAGGCGCCCTGGGCGAAGATCCTGGGCCTGCTCTATCCGACGGTCACCCTCGTCGTGATCGTCGCGACCGCCAATCACTTCTGGCTGGACGCGGTCGGCGGCATGATCTGCCTGGCCTTCGGCTTCATGGTCTCGTACTTCTGGTACGGCTCCCGGCCGCACAAGCTGCCCAAGCTGGTGGAGCCGGCCGCTCCGGTCGCCCAGGGCGGTCCGCGTCCTTCGGAGGGCGCGAAGGACACGGACCGCGAGGCGGAGCAGGACGCGCCGGACGCCGAGCGCCCGGTCGGCTCCAACCGGTAACCCCCCTCCGCTCAGTCCTGCCCGTACGCGATCCGGCCACCGGTGACGGTGAGCCGGATCGCTGTCGTTTCGACCTCGTCCGCCGGGGCCTCCACGGGGTCCACGGCGAAGGCCGTGAGGTCGGCCCGGAAGCCCGGGGCGATCCGCCCGGCGACCGCCTCCTCCCCCGCCGCGACCGCCGCGTGCGTGGTCATGCCCTCCAGGGCCATCAGCCCGGTCAGCCCGTGCCGGGCAGAGGCCGCGCCGAGCGGTGCCCGGGCGGTGGCGAGGACCTGACGGGCGTCGTGGTGGGCGATCGGCCAGTCGGAGCCCAGCGCGAGGTGCGCGCCGGCCTCCCGCAGGTCGCGGCAGCGCCAGGCGCGGGCCGCGCGCTCCTCGCCGAGCCGCTTGGACCACTCGTCGGTGTGGTCGGCGCGGGTGTACGCGGTGTGCGGCGGCTGCATGGAGGCGACGACACCGAGCGCGGCGAAGCGGCCGAGCTGGTCGTCGGGGACCGTCTCGATGTGCTCGATCCGGTGGCGGGGACCGCCCGTGCCGAGGGCTTCCACGGTGTCGAGGACGTGCCGGACGGCGGCGTCGCCGATGGCGTGGGTGGCGGTGCCGACGCCGGCGCGGTGGAGGTGGCGTACGGCGGCGGAGTACGCGGCCGGGTCGGGCCAGAAGGCGTCGGTGCCCTGGCCGTGGCAGTCGGCGTGCTCCAGCCAGGCGGTGCCGCCCTCGACGGTGCCGTCCATGAAGAACTTGACGCCGCCGATCCGCCAGAGCCGGCCGGCCCGCTCCTGGAGCCGTACGAGACCGTCCAGCTCCTCCTCGGTGGCGCCCGGCATGCACCAGGGCGCGAGGCGCAGACGCAGCGGCAGGTCGCCGTCCTCCTCCAGGGCGGCGAGCAGCCCGGGGACGTCGTGTCCGCCGAGGTCCATGACGTGGGCGCCGGTGAGGCCGGTGGCGGCCATGCCGCCGAGGAGCTCGACGAGCCGGTCGCGGCGCTCGGCGTACGGCTGGGCGGGCAGGACCGGGGTCATCAGGTCCATGGCGGCGTGCTCGACCAGGTGCCCGGTGGGGCGGCCGTCGGCGCCGGTCACGATCTCGGAGCGCTGGGTGAAGGCGCGGGGCCCGTCGATGCCCGCGGCCTTGAGGGCGGTCCCGCTGACCAGGGCGGAGTGTCCGTCGTAGAGGCGCAGGTGGGCGGGGGCGCCGCCGAGGACGTCCTCGATCAGGTCGCGGTGGACGGGGCGGCCGCCGAAGACGTTGTGGTCGAGGCCGAAGCCGAGGACCCAGCCGTCGCGGCGCTCGGCGGTCCGGAGGGCGGCGCGGAGCCCTTCGAGGTCGGTGACGGCCGAGAGGTCGGCGCCGGTGTACATCTCCAGGCCCCAGACGGGGTGGCTGTGGGCGTCGGTGAGGCCGGGCGTGAGGGTGGCGCCGGCCAGGTCGACGGTCTCGGTGCCGGGTCCGGCCCAGTCGCGGGCGTCGGTGGTGTCGCCGAGGGCGGTGATCACTCCGCCGTGGACGGCGACGGCGGTGGCACCGGTCAGCTCGGGGTCGCGGACGCGGGCGTTGACGAGGACGAGGTCGGGTGCGGACACGACGGGTCTTCTCCTTCGGTGGGTACGGATTCGGCGGGCTCGGCGGGCTCGGCGGATTCGGCGGGCTCAGTGGGCTCGGCCCATCACCACGACGGCGCTCCGACTCGTCGACGCCCAGGGTGAATTCAGCGTCCCTCGGATCGCCAGGGAGCTCGGGGTGCAGACCGCGTCGGTGTACCACCACGTGGACGGCCGCGACGGGATCGTGGAGCTGCTCCGCGAGCGCGTCTGCGACGCGATCGACGGCGAGACGCTGCGTCTGGAGCCCTGGGACGCGGCGATGGAGGCCTGGGCGCGCTCCTACCGGTCGGCCTTCGCCGCCCACCCGCGCGTGATCCCGCTGCTCATGACCTCACCGGTGCGGGCGCCCAAGGTCCTCGCCCAGTACGAGCATGCCGTCGGGCTCCTCCTCGACGCCGGGTTCGCGCTGCCGGACGTCATGCCGGTGATCATCGCCCTGGAGAACCTGGTCCTCGGCTCGGCGCTCGACCTGGCCGCCCCCGAGACGATGTGGGAACTCGCCGACGAGGCGGCCACGCCCCGGCTGGCCCGCGCGCTCGGCGCGGTGCCGGAGGGCCGCGCGGACCAGGCCTTCGAGCTGGCGCTCAAGGGATACCTGGCGCACGTGCGGGAGGCCTACGCGCCGTAGAACAGCTCCTCGACGACGGCCCTGGCGCGACGGGTGACGCGGCGGTAGTCGTCGACCAGTTCGCCGACGTGGCCGGGGCCGTACCCCAAGTACCGTCCGACCGCGGCGAGTTCACGCGGGTCCGAGGGGAAGGTGTCGCCGGGGCGGCCGCGGACCAGCATCACGGCGTTGCGGACGCGGGTGGCGAGGACCCAGGCCTCGTCGAGGGTCTGCGCCTCCTCCGCCGGGATCAGGCCCGCCGCCTGCGCGGCCCTGAGGGCCTCGCGGGTACGGGTCGTCCGCAGCCCCGGCTCCGCCCAGCCGTGCCGCATCTGGATCAGCTGGACCGTCCACTCGACGTCGCTCAGGCCGCCGCGCCCCAGCTTGGCGTGGAGCGTCGGGTCGGCGCCGCGCGGCAGCCGCTCGGACTCCATCCGGGCCTTGAGGCGGCGGATCTCGCGGACGGCGTCCTCGCCGAGGCCCTCGGCGGGATAGCGCAGCGGGCCGACGAGTTCGATGAACCGGTCGGCCAACTCCCGGTCGCCCGCCATGGGTTCGGCGCGCAGCAGGGCCTGGCTCTCCCAGACGAGCGACCAGCGGCGGTAGTAGGCCTCGTACGACTTCAGGGTGCGGACCAGGGGGCCGCTCTTGCCCTCCGGCCTGAGGTCGGCGTCGATCAGCAACGGCGGGTCGGCGGTGGGGAGCTGGAGCAGGCGGCGCATCTCGGCGACCACCCTGTTCGCGGCCTTCGCCGCCTCCTGGGCGTCGACGCCCTCGCGCGGCTCGTGGACGAACAGCACGTCGGCGTCGGAGCCGTACCCCAGCTCGTGCCCGCCGAAGCGGCCCATGCCGATGACCGCGAAGCGGGTCGGGAGCGTGTCGCCCCAGTCGGCGCGCACGACGGCCCGCAGCGCGCCCGCGATCGTCGCCGCGTTGAGGTCGGTGACGGCCTCCCCCACCCGGTCGACCAGCGCGCCGGGGTCGCGCTCGCGGGGGTTGTCCTCGGTGCCGTACGAGCCGATGAGGTCGGCCGCGGCGGTACGGAACAACTCCCTGCGGCGCACCCCGCGGGCCGCCGCCACGGCCTGCTCGGCGTCGCCCGCGCGGCCCACCGCCGCCAGGACCTCCTGCTCCAGGTGGTCGCGGCCGCGCGGCTTCAGCCCCTCCGGGTCGCCGAGGATCGCGACCGCCTCGGGGGCGCGGAGCAGCAGGTCGGGGGCGAGGCGGCCGGCGGAGAGGACCCGGGCGAGGTTCTCGGCGGCGGCGCCCTCGTCGCGGAGGAGCCGGAGGTACCAGGGGGTCTTGCCGAGGGCGTCCGAGACCTTGCGGAAGCCGAGGAGGCCGGCGTCCGGGTCGGCCGAGTCGGCGAACCAGCCGAGGAGCACCGGGAGCAGCGTCCGCTGGATCGCGGCCTTGCGGCTCACCCCGGCGGAGAGCGCCTCCAGGTGCCGTAGGGCGGCGGCCGGGTCCTGGTAGCCGAGGGCTTCGAGGCGCTGCCCCGCCGCCTTCGGGCTGAGCCGGATCTCGCCGGGGGCGAGCTGGGCGACGGCGTCGAGCAGCGGCCGGTAGAAGAGCTTCTCGTGCAGCCGGCGGACGACGGCGGCGTGCCGCTTCCACTCCTTGTTGAGCGCGGTGACGGGGTCGGTGCGCAGGCCGAGGGAGCGGCCGAGGCGGCGCAGGTCGGCCTCGTCCTCGGGGACGAGGTGGGTGCGGCGCAGCCGGTAGAGCTGGATGCGGTGCTCCATGGCGCGCAGGAAGCGGTACGCCTCGTCGAGCTGGGCCGCGTCGGCCCGGCCGACGTACCCGCCGGCGGCGAGCGCGGCCAGCGCGTCGAGGGTGGTGCCGCTGTGCAGCCCGGCGTCGCTGCGGCCGTGGACGAGCTGGAGGAGCTGGACGGCGAACTCGACGTCCCGCAGTCCGCCGGGGCCGAGCTTGAGCTCGCGCTCGACGTGGGCGACGGGGATGTTGTCGACGACGCGGCGGCGCATCTTCTGCACGTCGGGGACGAAGTTCTCGCGCTCGGCGGCCTGCCAGACGAGCGGGGAGACGGCGTCGATGTACTGGGCGCCGAGCTCCGGGTCGCCGGCCACCGCGCGGGCCTTCAGGAGGGCCTGGAACTCCCAGGTCTTGGCCCAGCGCTGGTAGTAGGCGAGGTGGGAGGAGAGCGTGCGGACGAGGGGGCCGTTGCGGCCCTCGGGGCGGAGGTTGGCGTCGACGGGCCAGATGGTGCCCTCGATGTTGTTCTCCGAGCAGATCCGCATGAGGTGCGAGGCGAGGCGGGTCGCCGCCTGGAGCGCCTTGCCCTCGTCGGCGCCCTCGACGGGTTCGCCGACGAAGATCACGTCCACGTCGGAGACGTAGTTGAGCTCGTGGCCGCCGCATTTGCCCATCGCGATCACGGCGAGCCGGCACTGGGCGGCGTCGGCGGGCTCGGCGGTACGGGCGATGGCGAGCGCGGCGCGCAGGGTCGCCGTCGCCAGGTCGGCGAGCTCGGCGGCGGCCTGGGCGACGTCGGTGGTGCCGCACACGTCACGGGCCGCTATGGCGAGCAGACAGCGGCGGTAGGCGACCCGCAGCGAGACGGCGTCGGTGGCCTCCGCGAGTCCCTGCTCGAACTCCGCGACCCCCGGGTGCAGGTCGGCCGCCTCGTAGGTGACGAGGGACTCCCAGTCGCGGGGGTGGCGGGCCAGGTGGTCGGCGAGGGCCTCGGAGGCGCCGAGCACCCCGAGGAGCCGGTCCCGGAAGGGCTTGGCGGAGAGCAGGGTGGCGGTGAGGGTCTGCCGCTCGGTCTCGGGCTGGGCCTCGACGAGACGGACCAGGCCGCGGAGGGCGAGGTCCGGGTCGGCCGTGGCGCCGAGGGCGTCGAGGAGGACGGCGTCGCCGCGGAGGGCGGAGAGCTCGGGCACGTCGAGGAGCCGTTCGGCACCCGACGGATCGGTGAACCCGTGCCGCAGCAGACGTGAGAAGGTACTGCTCCTGCGTCCCGGCACCGTCATTCCGCCGCTCCCTCCGAGCAGGTCCCACCCCAGGTCCTCTCCCAGGGTCGAGCCCGGGAGATCGAGCCTATCCGGAGTGGGGGGCGCGGGCGCTCAGGCCTGCGGATCGCAGCGGATCACACGTGACGTCCCGCACATTGATCGCTTTTCGGGGCCGATGAACCGTATTTCTTGTAAGTCCGTCTTGTTGTCCGTACGTCCGTCTCGCTGTCCGTACGCCCGTCTCGCTGTCCGTACGTCCGCCCTCCTGCGAAAGCGCTCCTCCGCCGATGCCCGTCCGCCGTCTCCGCCACCCCGCCCTCCCCTCCCGTCGCAGGGCCGTCTCGACGGCGGTGACGGCCGCCCTGGTGGGCGGCGCCTTCGCCGGGCTGCTTTCGGTGACGGCGGCGCCGAAGGCCCCGGCGGCGGCGCCGGTGCCGGTGCCGCCCGCTCCGGTGCCGTCGCGGACCTCCGCGAAGGAACCGGCGGCCGAGCGCCCCGCGCCCCGCCAGGCGTCCGTCGTGCAGATCGTGGCGCACCCGGACGACGACCTGTTCTTCATGAACCCGGACGTCTCCCAGTCGATCCGCTCCGGCGACCCCCTGGCCTCCGTCTACCTGACCTCCGGCGAGTCGGACGGTGTCAACGCGCGCCCGGGCGACGCCGCCGCCACCGCGCCCGACAAGGCGGCGTACACCGAGGCCCGCCAGAACGGCATCCGCGCCGCGTACGCCGAGATGGTCACCGGCAGCCGGACCAGTCCCTGGGACCGGATCGCGATACCCACGGCCGGCGGCGCGTACGCCGAGATGGACACCCTGCGAGCGGAACCGCAGGTCAAGCTGGTGTGGCTCCAGCTGCGCGAGGCCGGTTCGATCAGTGACGACCGCCCCGAGAGCCTCAACGGACTGTGGCACGGCCGCATATCCGCGCTCGCTTCCCAGCGGGCCGCCGGCACCCCGGTCACGGCGGACTTCACGTACACCGCGGACCAGGTCGTCGCGACGGTGGCCGGGATCCTGGAGCGGTTCCGGCCGACCTTCGTCCGGATGCAGGACCCGACGCCCGGCGCGTACGAGGGGTCGGGCCATCTCCGAGACCATCAGGACCATCTGTACGGGGCGCGGTTCGCCCAGGCCGCCCTCGCCCGGTACGCGGAGGTCCCCGGGCATCCGCACGTCGGCGTGCAGAACTACCTCGGCTACCCGACCAGCGTCCTGCCGCACACGCTCGACCCCGAGACGGCGGACGCGAAGCTCAGGACCCTGAAGACGTACGCGTGGCTCGACGGGGTCGACGACTGCGGGACCGGCTCCGGCTGCGGCGACCTGAAGGTGGCCGCGCGGCCCGCCGGGCGGGGCTGGGCGCAGACCGTCCGGTACGCCAGGTCCACCTCCACCTCCTGGGTGCAGCGCGACCGGGACGGCGGGCTGCACGCCTTCTCCGTCCTCGACGGGCGCCTCGCGACCTGGCGGAAGGCCGAGGGCGCGGCGTCGTGGCGCGGGCCCGTGCTGCTGCCGGGCGGCGGCCTGGACAGCGGGGTCACCTCGGTCCTCCTGCCGGACGGCCGTATCGCGGTCTTCGGCACCCGGACGACGTTCGGCGGCGGCCCCTCGGACTACCAGCGCGAGGTGGTGACCGCCGAGCAGTCGGCGGCGGGCGGCGCCTTCGGCTCGTGGCGCTCGCTCGGCACGCCCGAACCGGACGACGCCCGGGGCACCTCCGACATCAGCGCGCCCGCCGTGACCGTGGGCCTCGGCGGGCGGGCGACCCTGGTCCTGCGGGACAGCGGTCACCGGCTCGCGGCGCGCGAGCGGGCCGCGGACGGCGGCTGGGGTCCGTGGCGGACGCTCGGCGGCGAGGACCTGTACGGCGACCCGGTGGCGGCGACCGACGCGGCGGGCCGCGGGTACGTCTTCGCGAGCACCCCGAAGACCGTCCTGGTGTGGGCGGCGCGGCACCCGGGCGGCCCTCTGACGGGTCCGGTGCGGACGAGCCTGCCGACGACGACGCTGGCGCTGAGCGCGACCGCGGTGCCGGGCGGCGAGGGCGTACGGCTCTGGTTCCGCAAGCCGGCCTCCAGCGACCTGCGGACCGCGGACTTCTCGGGCGCGGGCCTGGCCTCCCCGGTACGGGAGGTGGCGGGCGGCGTGGCGGGCTACGGCCCCGTGAGCGGGGCGGTGGGCGGTTCGGCCGGTGCTTCGGCCGGTGGCGAGGGCATGCTCGCGGTCCGTTCCCGTACCGGCTTCCTGGCGACGGCCCCGCTGGGCCGGGGCGGGGGACAGCCGTCGTGGCGGCTGGAAGGGTTCCTGTTCTCCGGGGCGCCGGACGCGGGGACGGACGGGGTCGCGGCGATCGGTCTCGACGGCCGGCTGCACTGGACGCCCGCCGGCCGCTGAGTCCGAAAGTACGGCCCGGATTGGCGATTCGACGTGCGGGACCGGGTGTTCGTGGGCGACGGTGGTACGGCCCTGGTGTTCGCGGTCGCGCCTCGTACGGTCTCCGGCTTCGCCGAGGGCGAGCCGTTCGGCCGGATCCGGCGGCGTTTCCGAGGAGCAGAGGAGCAGGCATGAACTGGACTGTGGAAGTCGTCCCCGTCCCTGTCACCGACATGGACCGGGCCAAGGAGTTCTACGGCGACAAGTGCGGCTTCACGATCGACCTGGACGACGAGGTGGCGCCGGGCACGCGGATCATCCAGGCGACGCCGCCGGGCTCGCGCTGTTCGATCGCGATGCTGAGCGGCATGCCGCCGATGCCGGGCACGAAGGAGATGGCCCCGGGCAGCCTGCACGGCCTCCAGCTCTGCGTCACGGACATCGAGGCGGCGCGGGCGGAGCTGGTCGGGCGGGGCGTCGACGTCTCGGCCGTGATGCACGTCGGCGCGACGGGCTGGGAGGACGGCAAGGGCGGCACCTGGAACTCGTTCATGACCTTCGAGGATCCGGACGGCAACGGCTGGGTCGTCCAGGAGGCCCCCTCGGAGCTGTCGGAACGCTGAGGGCGGCGCCGGGTGGGGCACCGGCGCCGGCGGCGACGTGTCAGTGCCGTCGGGTACGTTCGGCCCGCTCGGCCCGACCGGCGGGCCGTCGGACCGGAGGGCTCCCGGCAGTGAGCATCCACCTGCATTTCCGCGCCGTCGCCGCATCCGAGATCCAGGACGGCCACACCTGGCTCGCGGCGTTCATGTCCGAGGCGTGGGACCGCCACGCCGACGAGTACGCGGCGGGTGTCACGGCCTCGCTCGCGAAGGTCTGGGACTCCGTCAACGACCTCTACGCCGCGGCCGACGTCCCGGGCGCGGACGCCGACAAGCCCTGGACGCTGCCGATCTACGGCGGCCGCCCGGTGGCGCACCACGCTGACGCCGACCTCCACGACCCGCCGATGATGCTCCTGGATCCGCCGGAGGTGTCACGGGCAGCGGACTTCCTCGCAACGGTCTCCTTCGACGAGCTGTGGCAGGTCGCCGCTACGGCGTTCGGGAGGCTCGGCCAGGAGGAGACGCTGGTCAGGCAGGAGTTCCTCGAATACCACGAGAACCTCCGGGGGTTCTACGGGCGGGCGGCCGCGGCGGGTCACGCCGCGGTCAAGGCGATCTGGGCCTGAGGGGCCTGAGCCGTCCGCCCGCCGGACACGGCCGAGGGCGTGTTTCGAAAGTAGCGTCGTCTGCCCGAAGGGCAGGCCGGGCGGCGTCTGGTGCGTGCGATCGCAAGGCGGAGGGTCGTCCCGATACTG
>NZ_JBSGTX010000055.1:0-63758 GCF_053607625.1 Streptomyces sp. NPDC055103 | reverse complement strand
GGCGCGGGCGGCGCGGGCGGCGGGGGCGGCGGGGGCGGCGCGGGCGGCGGGGGCGTGGCCGGCGGCGGATCGGGCAGTGGGTCGGGGAGCGGGTCCGGCAGCGGCTCGGGGAGTGTTTCCGGCAGTGGGTCCGGGGGCGGCTCGACCACGACCAGCCCGGGCGGCGGCGGGTCGACCACGACCAGCACCGGCGGCAGCGGCGGCTCGACCACCACCCAGCCCGCCCCGCAGCCCTCGCGGACGACCACCAAGCCCGCACCCCCGCCGCCGACCGGCGGTTCGGCGCCCTCGGGGACGTACTCGCTGGAGAACGGGTCCACGGGCAACTGCCTGGTGGAGTACAACGCGGGCTTCAGCGACGTCGTCGGCACGACCGCGTGCGGCTCCAAGGGCAACGGCACCGGCACCTACTGGTACGCCTGGACCTATCGGCCCCACGCGGACGGCACCTTCGCGCTGGTCAACAAGACCTCCAGCCGCTGCCTCCAGCCCGCGGGCAACACCGCCGTCACGACCGTCACCTGCAACGGGGCGAGCGCCCAGTCCTGGAAGGTCCTCACCAGCTCGTCCTCCGGCCGGACCTTCAAGAACATGAGCGACGGAAAGTGCCTGACGGCCGGCTCGTTCGCCGCGACGACCTACGCCTGCGGTTCCGGCTCCGGGCAGCTCTGGCGGAACATCGCCCCTCTCTAGGTCCCGTCCGGCCCTGAGCCGCCGGACAGGACCTGGCCGGCACCCGTGAAGACGGGGACCGTCGCCTCGCCCTCCCGGCGGAAGGCGACGGTCAGCTCCATCCCGATCCGGAGCTCCGCCTCCGGCACGTCCACGACCTCCGTCATCATGCGCGGGCCCTCGGCGAGGTCGACGACGGCCGCGACGTACGGGACGCGCTCGCCGAAGGGCGGGAGGTCGTTCCGGTGGACGACCGACCAGGTGTAGAGCGTGGCCCGCCCGCTCGCCCGCTCCCAGCGGACGTCCTCGCTCCAGCAGTGGGGGCAGAACTCGCGCGGGTAGTGGTGGGTCCTGTCGCAGGCCGCGCAGTGGCGCAGGAGCAGCCGGCCTTCGGCGGCGGCGTCCCAGTACGGGCGGGTGAAGGCGTCGATGTCGGGGTCGGCGGCCGTCATCCGAAGAGTCCGATCGCGGAGTCGAGCGACCAGGTCTGCCAGGACATGGCGAGGAGGGCGACCAGGGAGATCAGCGCCATCATCGCGTTCTGCCCCTGCTCGGCCCAGTCGTGGATCATCAGGACGAGGTAGAGGAGGTTGAGGAGGAGGCCGGCGACGAGGGCGACCGGGGTGAGGAAGCCGACGACCAGGCCGAGGCCCAGGGCGAGTTCGGCGTAGACGACGACGTACGCCATGAGCTTGGGGCGGGGTGCGACGACGGTGTCGAAGCCCTTCTTCACCTGGGGCCACTTGTGCTTGCCCGCGACGTCGGCGGCCCAGGCGATGCCCGTGCCGCGCTCGAACCAGCCCTTCCTGTCCTTGTGGCGCCAGCTCTCCAGCCACCACAGGCCGAGGCCGATACGGAGGACGGCGAGCCATTCGGCGCCGGTGAGCCAGACGGTCTGCATGAGCGCCCCTAGGGGAGACGGTGAATCTGACGGTACGTCAGTTCAGCGCAGGGTGCGGCCTCGCGCAAGGGGTGGGGTCGGCGGTCGCGACGAAGCCGACGCCGACGTGACCGATTCGCAACCGAAATCCCGCTTCGTCGAGACCCACTGCGTGTACACGTCATTACGCTCAGCAGTCATGGTCACCACCCCCCAGCAACCCTCCACCCACCCCGTGTACGTCATCGGCGGCGGCCCCGGCGGACTCGCCGTCGCCGCCTCCCTGCGCGAGCGCGGTGTCCGGGCCGTCGTCCTGGAGAAGTCCGACGCCGTCGGCGCCTCCTGGCGCGCCCACTACGACCGGCTGCGGCTCCACACGACGCGGCGGCTCTCCGGCCTCCCCGGCCTGCGCATACCCCGTGCCTTCGGCCGCTGGGTCGCCCGCGCGGACGTGGTGCGCTACCTGGAGACGTACGCCGAGAAGCACGAGCTGGCCGTCGTGACGGGCGTCGAGGTCTTCCGGATCGAGCGGGCGGGTGCGGAGTGGGTCCTGCACGCGACCGGCGGGCGGCGGCTCGTCGCCGGCGCGGTGGTCGTGGCCACCGGGTACAACCACACCCCGTACGTGCCGGAGTGGCCCGGCCGGGACGCGTACGAGGGCGACCTGAGCCACGCGCGGACCTACCGCAACCCGGGGCCGTACGAGGGGAAGGACGTCCTCGTCGTCGGCATCGGCAACACCGGTGCCGAGATCGCCGCCGACCTCGCCGAGGGCGGTGCCGGGCGCGTACGGCTCGCGGTGCGGACCGTCCCGCACATCGTGCGCCGTACGACGGCCGGCTGGCCCGCGCAGCGGTCCGGCATCCTGATCCGGCGGCTCCCCACCGGCCTGGTGGACCGGCTGGGCGCGCTCCTCGCCAGGTTCGCGACGCCGGACCTCACGGCGTACGGGCTGCCCCGGCCGGACACGGGTCTCGCCACGCGCCAGCGGGAAGGCGCGGTCCCGGTGCAGGACGTGGGCCTGATCGACGCCGTGCGGGCCGGGAAGGTCGAGATCGTCGCCGCCGTCGAGGGCTTCGAGGGCTCCGAGGTGCTCCTCGCGGACGGCACCCGGATCGCCCCGGACGCCGTCGTCGCCGCCACCGGCTACCGGCGGGGCCTCGAACCGCTGCTCGGTCACCTGGACGGCGTGCTCGACGCGCGCGGGCTGCCGCTGACGCACGGGGCACGCTGCCCGCGCGAGGCGCCGGGGCTGTACTTCACGGGGTTCACGAACCCGATCAGCGGGATGTTCCGCGAGCTGGCGCTGGACGCGGAGAGGATCGCGCGCCGGATCGCCCGGACGGGCGGGGGCGCGAGGACGGGCACGGGCCCGGGCCTGGACGCGGACACGAGAACGGGCACAGGCGCGGGCGCGAGTTGAGGCGGTGCCCCGTCCCCAGCGGATGGGGGCGGGGCACCGACCGGTCCCGGGAGGGCGGGACCTGAGGGGGGCGGCACCTGGGGGCGGGACCCGGCGGGCGGGCCCCCGGCGGGGGCGGCATCAGAACAGGGAGAAGCCCTTCCAGCCCCAGCCGGCCTTCACACGGGACTTCAGACCGCCCTTGCGGTCGCCGTCGTACCGCCACAGCACACCGGCGGCATCGGTGGCGAGGACGTCGGCCACGCCGTCGCCGGACAGATCGCCCACGCCGAACGTGGTCATGCCCTTCCAGCCCGAGGCGATCTTGGTGCGCGGGCCCCGCTCGTAGCGGTAGAGGTCGCCCGCCGAGGTCAGACCGAGGTAGTTCTGGTAGCCGCTCGCCGTGAACGCGCCGATGCCCGTCACGCGGTAGGCGCCGTAGCCGGAACCGGACCTCTGGCGGGTCTGGAGGCCCCCGCGGCCGTTGCCCGCGTAGCTCCAGAGGATGCCCGCGGGGTCGACGGCGAGGACGTCCGGGTAGCCGTCGCGGGTGATGTCGCCGACGCCGGTGAGCCGGAGGTCCTTCCAGCCCCAGCCGATCTTCACCTTCGCCGCGAAGCCGCCGGACGCGGTCCCGTCGAGCCGCCAGAGGCCGCCGGTGGCGTCCTGGGCGAGCGCGTCGGGCCGGCCGTCGGCGTTGAGGTCGCCGGCGGCGGTGAGGCGGTAGCCCTTCCAGCCCCAGCCGATCTTCACGCGCGGCTTGAGGGCGGCGGTGGCGGTGCCGTCGTAGCGCCACATGACTCCCGTGGGGTCCACGGCGAGGACGTCGGGGCGACCGTCACCGGTGTAGTCGTGGCGGAAGGTGCCGTGGGGGTTCCAGCCGCGCGGGGCCATCCAGGAGACCTCGCCGACGACGGTGCCGGGCGCCGAGAGGACCGTGCGGGGGCTGCCGGGAACGACGCTCCTGACGACTGCCTGCCGGTCGGCGCGGTACGCGATCTTGCTGCCGTCCGGGGACCACTCGGCGCCGAACGTGGCGCCCTCGCCCTTGATCAGGTCGTACGCGTCGCCGTCGGCGGTGTGGACGCGCACGTCCCCGCCGCCGGGCTCCGCGAAGGCGATCCGATCGCCGCTCGGCGAGAACGCCGGGCTGATGCCCCCGGAGACGAACTTCGGGTCGCCGCCGACGCGCGGGTCCCAGAGGTAGACCTTGGCCGCGCCCTTGTCGCCGCGCACGAAGGCGATCCGCCCGTCCCAGGCCACGTCCGCTTCGGCGGCCCCGCCTTCAGGGAGGGCGCTGTGGACGGCGCCGCTGTCGATGTCGACGCGATAGACAGGGAGAGGCCCGGCGATGCTTTCGTCGGTCCCCATGGCCATGGGCGCGAAGCTCAGAAGGATCTGCCGGCCGTTGGCGGTCCAGTCGAGGTCGGCGGGCTGGGCAAAGGGCACTCTGAGGCCCTCGCGGACCAGGCGGGCGTTCCTGCCGTCGGCGTCCGCGACCCAGATGGCGCCGCCGACGACGATGAAAGCCATGCGCAGACCGTCGGGCGAGAAGGTGACGCCGCCGATGCCGGTCTGGGGCAGCCCCGTGCCGGTGGGCACGAGCACGCGCCGGTCGGTGCCGTCGGCGTTGACGGTGATGATCGTGCCGGGGGTGCGGACGCTGCCGTCGGCGTTGTACGTGTACTCGGTGAAGACCACGCGGGGCTTCGGCATGACCTCGGCGGCCTGCGCCGGGGCGGTCGTGACCGCGGTGAGCGCGGCGGAGGAGGCGAGGACGGCCAGGGCGGTGCCGAGTGCGCGGCTGCGGCCCCGGACGCGCGTGGAGCGGGTGGAACTGGTCGAGCGGGTCGAGCGGTTGGAGCCGTTCAAGTGATCCCCCCAGAGCGGTTTTCGTCGGACGTTTCGGGCATGCCGTCCGGGAGGTGAGACGGCCCGCCCCGCCGAAGGGTTGTACGTGGCCGGGGAATCCGATCTGCCACAGACCGCCGCACACCCATTCCTGACTGGCCGTCAGTTCTGTAATCTGACTAGCCGTCAGCTGTATACGGATGGGTGAAGGGGCGGGCTGCACCATGCTTGGATCGACTCACGGCACCTTCACCATCGATCTCCGCGCCCGCGTGGTCGCCTGCGGGGAGACGTCCACCGCCGTCGTGCACGGCGTCACCGCCGCCCCCGGCGACCAGGACGTCAGCGGACGGCCCCTGCACGCCCCCGTACCCGACCTCGACCGGTTCTTCCGGCCCGGGTCCGTCGCCGTCGTCGGCGCGTCCGACGCCGAGGGCCGCCCCAACACCGGGATCACCCGGCAGCTGCTCGCCTGGGCCGAGCGGGTCGGCGCCCGGCTCGTGCCCGTGCACCCGACCCGGGAGAGCGTCTTCGGGATCGCCTGCGTCCCCTCCGTCGGCGCGCTCACCGAACCCGTCGACCTCGCCGTCCTCCTCGTCGCCGACCCGCTCCCCGTCATCGAGGAACTCGCCGACACGAAGGTGAAGTTCGCGGTCGCCTTCGCCTCCGGCTTCGCCGAGACCGGCGAGGCGGGCGCCGCCGCGCAGGAGCGGCTCGCCGCCGCCGTACGCCGCTCGGGGCTCCGGCTCCTCGGCCCCAACACCAACCTCAACGCCTTCGAGCGCTTCCGCGACGACCTCGAAGGCCCCGCCGTCGCCCTCATCACCCAGTCCGGGCACCAGGGGCGGCCCGTCTTCACCCTCCAGGAGCTGGGCGTCCGGCTCTCCCACTGGGCCCCCACCGGCAACGAAGCCGACCTGGAGACCTCCGACTTCATCTCGTACTTCGCCGGACTGCCCGAGGTCGGGGCCATCGCCTGTTACGTCGAGGGGCTCAAGGACGGCCGTTCCTTCCTCCTCGCCGCCGACCGGGCCGCGCGCCAGGGCGTTCCCGTCGTGGCCGTGAAGGTCGGCCGCACCGAGACCGGGGCCCGTACCGCCGCCTCCCACACCGGCAAGCTCACCGGCGCCGACCAGGTCGTCGACGCGGCCATGCGCCAGTACGGGGTGATCCGGGTCGACGGGCTCGACCAGCTCCAGGACACCGCGACCCTGCTCGCCCGCGCCCGGCGGCCGCAGGCCGAAGGCGTCGTCGTCTATTCCATCTCCGGCGGTACGGGGGCGCACTTCGCCGACCTGGCCACGGCGGCCGGGCTCGAACTCCCCACCCTCCCGCAGGCCAAGCAGGACGAACTGCACCAGTGGATACCGGAGTACCTGAGCGTCTCCAACCCCGTCGACAACGGCGGGCACCCGGTGGGCGACTGGCGCGGCCGGAAGATCATCGACGCGATCCTCGCCGACCCCTCCGTCGGGGTCCTCATCTGTCCCATCACCGGCCCCTTCCCGCCCATGAGCGACAAGCTCGCGCGGGACCTGGTCGACGCCGCCGAGGCGACGGACAAACTGGTGTGCGTGGTCTGGGGATCGCCGGTCGGGACGGAGGACGCGTACCGCACGACCCTGCTCGGCTCCTCGCGCGTCGCCACCTTCCGCACCTTCGGCAACTGCATCGGCGCCGTGAAGGCCTACCTCGACCACCACCGCTTCACCACCGCCTACCGCTCGCCCTTCGACGAGGCGCCCCGCACCCCCTCCCCCTCCTTCCGCAAGGCCCAGGCCCTCATGCGGCCCGGCCGGCGGCTCAGCGAGCACGCGGCGAAGCAGCTGCTGCGGGCGTACGGGATACGGGTGCCGCGCGAGCAGCTCGTGACGAGCGCGGCGGCGGCGGTCCGGGCCGCCGGGCTCGTCGGCTACCCGGTGGTGATGAAGGCGTCCGGCTCGCAGCTCGCGCACAAGACGGAGCTGGGCCTGGTGAAGGTCGGCCTCACCTCGGCCAGCCAGGTCCGGGACGCCTACCGCGAGCTCACCGACATCGCCCGCTTCGAGTCGATCGACCTCGACGGCATCCTCGTCTGCCAGATGGTCGGGCGCGGGGTCGAGATGGTGGTGGGCGTGACCCGTGACGAGCTCTTCGGCCCGACGGTCACCGTCGGCCTCGGCGGGGTCCTCGTCGAGGTCCTCAACGACACGGCCGTCCGCGTCCCGCCCTTCGGCGAGCAGGAGGCCCGCTCGATGCTGGGCGAACTGCGCGGCAGGGCGCTCCTGGAGGGCGTACGGGGAGCTCCGCCGGCCGACGTCGACGCGCTCGTCGAGGTCGTGCTGCGGGTGCAGCGGATGGCCCTCGAACTCGACGGCGACCTCGCCGAACTGGACATCAACCCGCTGATGGTGCTGCCGCGCGGGCAGGGGGCGGTGGCCCTGGACGCGCTGGCGGTCTGCCGCTGAGGAGGTCACGTATGACCGAGGTACTGGACGACGTGCTGCACACCGTCGAGAACGGCGTCTCGTGGATCACGCTCAACCGTCCCGAGGCGATGAACGCGGTCACCTGGGACCAGCGGGAGCGGATCATCGCCCTGCTGGCGTCGGCCTCCGCCGACCCGGAGATCCGGGCGGTGGTCGTCACGGCCACGGGCCGGGGCTTCTGCGCGGGCGCGGACCTGCGGGGTGCGCCCGCGACGGGGGACCGGGTCGCGGGGGACGTGGCCAGGATGATCCGGCTCGGGGCCCAGCGGTTCATCGGGGCCGTGATGGACTGCGAGAAGCCGGTGATCGCGGCGGTGAACGGCACGGCGGCGGGGATCGGGGCGCACCTCGCCCTCGCCTGTGACCTGGTGCTCGCGGCGGACTCGGCGCGGTTCATCGAGGTGTTCGTACGGCGGGGACTCGTCCCGGACGGGGGCGGCGCGTATCTCCTCCCGCGTCTGATCGGGCCGCAGCGGACGAAGGAGTTGATGTTCTTCGGCGACGCGGTGCCTGCGGCGGAGGCGAAGGAGATGGGCCTGGTGAACCGGGTCGTGCCGGCGGAGGACCTGGAGAAGACGGCCAGGGAATGGGCGGAACGCCTGGCCCAGGGCCCGACGCGCGCCCTCGCCCTCACGAAGCAGCTGGTCAACGCGTCCCTGGACGTGGACCGCGCGACGTCCTTCGCGGCGGAGGCGACGGCCCAGGAGCTGAACATGACGACGCGGGACGCACAGGAGGGGGTGGCGAGCTTCGTGGAGCGGCGGGGGGCGCGGTACGAGGGGCGGTAGCGGAGGCTGTCGTACCGGGGCCCTATGGTGTGTCGCGCATATGCCACACACTGCCGCTCCGGGGGGAACGGACATGCCCAACTCCGCGCGCTCGCGCAAAAGATCCCGAAGATCCGGAAGATCACTCCTCCTGATCCCCGCCCTGCTGACGGCCCTGGTCGCGCCGCTGCTCCCGACGGGCGCGGCCCTGGCGGCGACGCCGCCACCGCCGCCCGCGAGCGCGGCGCCCGCACCGGAACCGGAACCGGCCGCACCCGAGCCGTCGGCGACGACGGACCCGACACCGGCCCCCACGACGGACCCGACACCCGCGCCGACGCCGACCGTCGAGCCGACGCCGAACCCGACGGAGCCCACCGCCGCCCCCTGCCCGGCCCTCGCACTCGCCCCGCTGAACGGCCCGGGCGACGCGGTCGGGCAGGCCATGGTCGAGCCGAACGGCAGCGCCTGCTTCACGGTCACCGTGGAGGAGCCCGGCCTGCACCGGGTAGTCACGGAAGGCGGGGCCTCGGCCCTCACGTTCTCCTCCGGAGGGACACGGGTCGCCTGTCCCGAGCTGAGTTACAGCGCTTGCCAGCTGGCCGCTGGCACGTACACCCTCAGCCTCACCCGCCCCGCCCTGATCGGCGGTGAGGTGCGGGTCGCCGTCGTTCCGCTGGCGGCGGGTCCCGGCTGCACGGATCCCGCCGGCACCGCCTTCGGTACGGACCCGACGACCGGTATCTCGTCCGGCGAGCTCGGCATCGTCTGCCACCCCTTCACCGCTGCGGCGGGGGAGCTGATCAACACGTCCGTCCGGCCCGGCGTGTCCGCCAACGTCAACGCGTGGATCACCGACGACACGGGCAAGTGGCTCTGCAGTGTCGGTTACGACTGCGTGCTGCCCGCCGGGGTCGGCGGCTACCGCGTCCTCGCGCACCTCAGCCCCTCGGGCGGCACGTACCCCGTCCCGTACACCCTGCGGGTCCGGCAGGTGTCCCACCCCTTGGGGTGCTCGGTCGTGGGCGTGACGGCCTACGGTTCCGCGCCGGTCGAGAACTCGCCCCCGACCGAATGCCGGACCTTCACGCCGGCCACGACCGGCGGATACGAGGTGCAGGCGATCCGGACGTCCGGCACAGGCACACCGAGCGGTGTCCAGATCTACTCTCCGAGCGGACGGATCTGCGAGTACGTCGAGGCCTGCACGCTCACCGCGGGCGTCACCTACACCCTGATCACCGGCGACGCCGTACGGATTCTCGACCGACGCTCCGCCGAGGGCTGCGCGGACGTCTCCCTCGCGCAGCCGCACATGGGCGCGCTCACCCTGCCCGGCGAGGTCGACTGCGTGAACCTGCCGGTTCCGGCGGGCGCGCGGATCGCCATCATGGCCGGACCGGCCGCCAGTGGCCAGCGACCTGACCTCACGGTTCTCGACGCGACCGGCGCCACGATCTGCTGGGGCGAGTCGGGGTTGGCAGCGGGCACCTGCCTCCTCAGCGGCACCGCCCCCTACCGCGCGATCGTGGAGACGGAAACCGGCGAATACGGTCTCCTCGTCCGCCGCACGGACGTGGCGAGCGACTGCCGGATCCTCCCGGCCGGTGACTTCAGCGCGAATCCGGCCACGGCTACCGTGCGGGCCGGCATGTTCGGCGACTGCCTGACGATCCCGGCGGACGACCACTCCCCGCGGGAGCTGATCACCCTCGGCCCGGGCTCCCTCCACACCGAGTTCACCGTCCTCGACGAGAACGGCGAGACCGTCTGCCGCGACGAATGGGGGGAGTCCCGCGAGGACTGCGCCCTGACTCCCGGCCTCTCGTACACGGTCCTCGTGCCCGCCGGCTGGGGGACCGAGGCCACCCTCGTCCGCCGGGACGTCACCGCCACCGCGCGCGGCTGTGTCGAGACCCCGGCCACGAAGGCCGGCACCCCGTCCCTCGCCGGCGTCCCGACCGGCCACGACACGCTCGTGTGCCATCGGGTGACCACGCCGGACGCGCGCGACACCCTGCACCTGAACGCCCGGAACACGGCGGGCAGGAGCGCGGGCGGTCACGGGGTGTACGACGCGAACGGCGAAGCCGCGTGTGAGGACCTCCCCTCGGGCTGCGCCGTCACCGGCTCCACCGCCTACCAGGCGATCGTCTACGTCTGGGACGGCGACCCCGTCGCCCCCGCCTACCGCCTCGACGCGCTCCGCATCGGCACCGCCGCCGGGCCCGCGCCGGAGTGCGTGAAGGTCCCGGACGTCACGTACGGCTTCGGGCCGCTCGTCGGCACGCTGAGCGAGCAGAAGGCCTCGCTGTGCGCGGTGCTCCCGATGGCGTCCAACGACTGGCTCAGGCTGTCGTTCGCGCCCGCGGCGGAGTTCTCGAAGTCGCCGACGCCCTGGCTGTACGACGGGCCGACACGCCTGAACTACTGCTCCAAGGTAAGCAGCAGCCAGTACTACTCCTGCGAAGTGCCGAGCGAGGACACGTACGAGCGCGTGTCCCGCCCGGCCACCCTCGTGATCGGCCTGCCGTCGGTTCCCCCGCAGGCACCCACCGAGGTCCGCGCCACCGGCTACTGCCAGTACGGCTGCGGCACCGTGACGCGCGCTGTCACCGCCGTCACCCCCGGCACCGTCGGCGCCGGCAGGATCACGATGAAGGTCACCGGCGCCGCGCTGCACGAGAAGGACGTCGTCGAGGTCTCGAGCGGCTCCTACCGCGCCCGGTCGACGACGGTCTCGGTCGCGCCCGACCGGCGGAGCATGGACGTCTCCCTGGACCTGACGAGCGCTCCGCGGACCGCGCTGAGCCTGAGCGTGATCACGCACGACGGCGTGAAGTTCGCACGCGGCACCGTCACCGTCGTCGCGCCGATCCGCGCCACCGCCGCCCCCGGCATCGCCGGCACCGCCGTCATCGGCGGCACGGTCACGGCGAAGGCCGGGACCTGGTCGCCGACGGCCGACTCGTACGCGTACCAGTGGCGGGCCAACGGCGTCGCCATCGCCGGGGCCACCGCTTCCACCTACACGCTGCCGTCGACGCTCTTCGGCACGCAGCTGTCCCTGGCGGTGACCGCCCGCAAGGCCGGGCATCCGGCCGTCACGGCGGTCAGCGGCTCCGTGATCGTGAAGGGCATCGCCCCCAAGCCCACCAAGGCCCCCTACTACACCGGCACCACCCGCGTCGGGTCCAAGCTGACGGCCGTCGTCGGTGCCTGGTCGCCCGCGCCGACCTCGTACACCTACCAGTGGCGGGCCAACGGCGTGGCGATCTCCGGGGCCACGGCCTCGACGTACGTGCCCGTCGCGTCCGTCGTCTGGAAGAAGCTGACCGTGACCGTCACGGCCCACCGGACCGGGCACCTGAGCGGGGCCTGGACGACCGCCGGGTACGCCGTCGCCACCGGCCTCGCGCCGAAGGTGACCGCCGCTCCGTACGTCACGGGCACCGTCAGGGTCGGGCGCACGCTCGCCGTGAACCGGGGGACGTGGACGCCGACGCCGACCGCGTACGCCTACCAGTGGTACGCGAACGGGCAGGCGATCAGCGGTGCGACCAAGTCCTGGTTCACGCTGACGTCGGCGCAGCGCGGGAAGTCGATCATCGTGCGGGTGACGGCCTACCGGACCGGTCACTACGCCGGTGTCGGGTGGACGCGGGGGACCTCAGCGGTCGCCGGCTGATCCTGGCGCAGAGCAGAGAGAGGAGGCCCCCGGGCGGCGGACGGTCGTCGCCCCGGGGGCTTCCCCGTTCCCGGGGCTTCCTATCTGACGAACCGTCAGCTTCAATGAGCGGTGTGATGGGACACGCCGGGATGGCGGCCACCGCCGTCCGACACCTGAGAGCGGCCGGTTCGCCGACGGCCGTCGAACCACTGCCACGGCCGGTACTGCGCGCGGTACGGGAGGACGAGCGACCGCCCGTCGACCCGGCCGAATTCCGCCGCGTCCTCGGTCACTTCGCGAGCGGGGTCACGATCGTGACGGCCCTCGACGACGACGGTCCGACGGGCTTCGCCTGCCAGTCCTTCGCCTCGCTCTCCCTCGACCCGCCCCTGGTCGCCTTCATGGTCGCCCGTACGTCGACGACCTGGCCCCGGATCGCGGCGGCCGGGACCTTCTGCGTCAACATTCTCGGCGCCGAACAGGGCGCGCTGTGCCGCTCGTTCGCGGTGAGCGGCGCGGACAAGTTCGCCGGCGTCGACTGGGACCCGGCCCCGACGAGCGGCTCCCCGCTCCTGCCGGGCTCCCCCGCCTGGATCGACTGCACGATCACCACCGTCCACACCGGTGGCGACCATCTGATCGTGGTCGGACGGGTCGACTCCCTGGGCGCGACGGAGGAGGGCGGCGACCCCCTGCTCTTCCACCGGGGGCGGTTCGGGCGGTTCAGCTCTTAGCGACGGACGTCAGTCCGCCGCGTACAGCACGCTCCCGCCCGCCATGAAGGCGCTCACCACGGCGAGCGAGCCCCACACCAGCAGGGAGACGAAGTAGCCCTGCCTCGCCGGCCGGGTGAGCACCGCCGCCACGGCCAGGACCGCCCAGCCCACGAGCCACCCCCACACGCCCGCGAGCGGCGCGAGGAGGGCTCCGGCAAGGGACGAGAGGCCCAGCTGCCACCAGACCGGGCGGCCACCGAACGTGCGCCCCAGGTCCTCGCCCAGGAACACCACGGGCAGGACGAGCACGGCGGAGACCGCGAACGCCGCCAGGACGCCGAACACCGCGAGGAACGGGGGCAACAGGAACACGAGACTTCCCATGGTGTCTTCCCCGGGCTCCGGTTCCGTGGCCAGGCTGCCGACCGTCATCAGCACCGCCACCCCCACCCCGGCCTCCAGACACAGCGCCAGCGTCGAGACCCGCAGCATCCGGGCGTCCGTACGCCCCATGTCAGGACCGCTCATCGGCGATCACCCCCTGGCAGTCATCATGCTCCCGCCAGGGACACCGGCTCCGGCCGGGGGCGGCGGATGACCAGGGACATCAGGGCCGCCGCCGCGCAGAGCGCGCCGGAGGCGTACCAGACGACGTCGTACGAGCCGAAGACGTCCCGGGCGACGCCGCCGCCGAAGGCGACGACGGCCGCGCCGACCTGGTGGGAGGCGAGGACCCAGCCGAAGACGATCGCCGAGTCCTCGCCGTAGTGCTCGCGGCAGAGGGCGATCGTCGGCGGGACCGTGGCCACCCAGTCGAGGCCGTAGAAGACGATGAAGAACAGCATCGGCGGGTGCACGGACGGTGCGAGCAGCATCGGGAGGAAGAGGAGCGAGACGCCCCGGAGGGCGTAGTAGACCGCCAGGAGGCGGCGGGCCGCGAAGCGGTCGGTGAACCAGCCGGAGGCGATCGTGCCGACGACGTCGAAGACGCCGATGACCGCAAGCAGTCCGGCCGCCGCCGTGACGGGCATCCCGTGGTCGTGGGCGGCGGGCACGAAGTGGGTCTTGACCAGGCCGTTCGTCGAGGCGCCACAGATCGCGAAGGTGCCGGCGAGCAGCCAGAAGGGGCCCGTGCGGGCCGCCTTGAGGAGGACGGTGACGGCCCGGCGCGCGGCGCCCGTGACGGGGGCGGGCTTCTCGGCGTACTCGCCGCCGTACGGGGCGAGGCCGACGTCCGCCGGGTGGTCGCGGAGCAGCAGCCACACGAAGGGGACGACCGCGAGGGCGGCGAGCGAGACGGTGACGGCGGCGGGCCGCCAGCCGTGGTGCTCGACCAGCCAGGACAGGAGGGGGAGGAAGACGAGCTGGCCGGAGGCGCCGGCGGCGGTGAGGATGCCGGTGACCAGACCCCGTCGGGCGGTGAACCAGCGGTTGGTGACGGTCGCGGCGAAGGCCAGGGCCATGGAGCCGCTACCGAGGCCGACGAGCACGCCCCAGAAGAGGACGAGCTGCCAGGCGGCCGTCATCCACACGGTGAGGACCGAGCCGGCGGAGATGATCGTCAGCGCGACGGCGACGACCCGGCGGATGCCGAAGCGGTCCATGAGCGCGGCGGCGAAGGGGGCCGTGAGGCCGTAGAGGGCGAGGTTCACCGAGACGGCGAAGCCGATCGTGCCGCGCGACCAGTCGAACTCCTCATGCAACGGCTCGATCAGCAGGCCCGGCAGGGAGGCGAAGGCGGCCGCGCCGATGATCGTGACGAAGGTGACCGCCGCGACGAACCAGGCGCGGTGGACGCGGGAGGTGCGGGCCGGCGGGGGCGGGGACGCTGAGGCGCGGGTCTCGATTGTCTGGGCCATGCCATAGAGCTTCGCGGTCCGCCGCCGCCTCCCACCACTGGCCTGAACGACATGTTTCCAAAGGATCAGGACATCGAAGGATCGGGACACCGGCCGACAACCAAGGCGGCCCTACACCCGTGGCAGCGTCCTGATCGGCCGTACGACGAGCAGCGCCGCCACCACGAACACCGCGATACCCGCCCCCGTGAGCAGCACCTCCTCCGTCCCGACCGCCGTCGCCACCGGGCCCGACAGGGTGCGCCCGACGCCCATCATCAGGAGCGAGCCGGCCACGTCGTAGGCGTGCATCCGGTTGAGGGCCTCCTGTGGGACGTGGGTCTGGACGGCGGTGGACCACATGACGAGCCAGAAGGCGAAGGCCGCGCCGCCGATGAACTGGCCCGCGCCGAGCAGCCCCACGGGCGCGCCCGTCCCGAGCAGGAAGAGGTTCACGGGGAGGCCGAGGAGGGCCACCGCGCCCGCCGCGAGGGGGCGGCGGGGGCGCAGCCGGAGGGCGAGCAGGCCGCCGACCGCGCTGCCCGCGCCGTTGACCGCCATGAGCACGCCGTACGTGGCGGAGCCGTGCTCCCCGGTGACCAGGCTCGCGGTGAGCGGCACCATCGGTCCCGCGACGGTCAGCCCGTACACCGTCCAGATGGAGATGACCCCCCACAGCCAGCTACGGGAGCGGAACTCCCGCCAGCCGCCTGCGAGTTCGGCACCGAGGGAGTCGCGGTGGGCCGTGTCGGACGGGATCGGGACGAGCCGTACGAGGGTGAGGCAGAGGGCGCTGACGGCGAAGGTCGCGCCGATGACGGCGAAGGCGGCGCCGGCGTTCCACACGGCGACGAGCAGGCCGGCGGCGGCCGGTCCCGCCATGACCATGAGGGCCTCGGCGACCCGGAGGACGGCGTTCGCGCGCTGCACGTCCGGGGCGATGCGCGGGATGGTGGAGGCGACCCCGGGCTGGAAGAGGGCGGCGCCCATGCCGCTGAGGACGGAGAGGCCGTAGACGGCCCAGAGCGGCGGGCTGCCGAGGGTGAAGGAGACGGCGAGGACGGCGGACGCGGGCAGTCGCAGCAGGTCCGCGAGGATCATCATGCGGCGGGCGGTGAACCGGTCGGCGAGGACGCCGCCGAAGAGCACGAAGAGCGCGAAGGCGGCGGTCCAGCCGCCGAGGGCGTAGCCGACGGTGGAGCCGGGGTGGCCGGCTCCGAGGAGTCCGGCGGCGTAGGCGACCGGGATCATGCCCTCGCCGAAGACGGCGACCGCGCGGGCGACGAAGAAGAGCCGGAAGTTACGGTTCCACAATGCGGGCGGCTCGGCCGGGACGGGAATCCGTTCGGCGGCCTCAGACTTGTACGTGTTGTCCGTCACGGACACGAAGAGCTATCAGCAACTGGTCTGGACCACCACCGAATTTCGGAAGGAGCACCGCCCGTGCCGACCCCGCCCGCGTCGCCACCACCGGTGCCGACCCCGCCCGCGTCGACCCCGCCCCACCGCGTCGCCGTCCTCGCCCTGCCCGGGCTGCTCCCCTTCGAACTGGGCATCCCGCACCGGATCTTCGGCCGCGCCCGGGACACCGAGGGCACGCTGCTGTATGAGATCGTCACCTGCGCCCCGGTCGCGGGCCCCGTCCCCACCGACGCCGACTTCTCCGTACACGTGGAGCACGGCCCCGAGATCCTCGCCACCGCCGACACGGTCGTCGTCCCCGCCTCGTACGAGCTCGGCCCGGTCTACGCCGAGGGCAGGCTCACCGAGGAGCTCGCCGCCGCCCTCGCGCACATCCGGCCCGGCACCCGGCTCGTCTCCATCTGCACCGGCGGGTACGTGCTCGCCGCCGCCGGCTTCCTCGACGGACGCCCGGCCACCACCCACTGGTCCTCCGCCGCGCACTTCCAGCGGCTCTTCCCGAGCGTGCGGGTCGACGCCGACGTCCTCTTCGTCGACGACGGCGACGTCCTGACGTCGGCGGGCGTGGCCGCCGGGATCGACCTGTGCCTGCACATCGTGCGCCGCGACCACGGCACGGCCGTCGCCAACGACGTCGCCCGCAGGACCGTCGTCCCGCCGCACCGGGACGGCGGCCAGGCCCAGTACATCCAGCGGCCGATACCCGAGGCGGGCACCCACACCACGACCACGGCCCGGGCGTGGGCGCTCGCCCACCTCCACGAGCCGATCCAGCTGCGCGACCTCGCCGAGAGGGAGGCGATGAGCGTACGGACGTTCACCCGCCGCTTCCGGGACGAGGTCGGGATCAGCCCCGGACAGTGGCTCACGCAGCAGCGCGTCGAGCGCGCCCGGCACCTCCTGGAGTCCACCGGGCTGCCCGTCGACCGGATCGCGCAGGACGCCGGCTTCGGCACGTCCCAGTCGCTGCGCGTGCACCTGATGAGCGCGATCGGGGTGACCCCGACCGCCTACCGGCGCACCTTCCGCTCCACCGCCCCGGGCGCGCCCGCCTCCTGAGATCCCTCGGACTCTCCGGACTCCCCGGACTCGGTACGGCGGGTCAGCCGGCGCTCTCCCACCGTGCCGATCACCACGAGCAGCACGGTCAGGGCGACGCCGTAGAGGATCGCGGTCGACGGGGCCACGACCTTGAGCAGGCCGCCCGCGAGGGCGCCGCTCGCCGCGTAACCGGCGCCGACGGCCGCGTACATCACCGAGTACCCGGCGGCGAGCGCGGACGGCGGGAGGAGTCGGCGCAGGGCGAGGTTGCGGGTGAGTCCGGCGGGGGCCTGGAGGAGCCCGGCGGCGATCAGGACGGCGCCGATGGCGGCGGTCCAGGGCAGGAGCGCGACGAGGGCGACGCCCGCCGTCACCGCGAGGACCAGGACGACGGACTGCACGAGCAGCGGGCCCGGCCAGTGTCCCCGCAGGCCGTAGACGAAGGCGCCGACCGCCGAGCCGATCGAGAACCCGGCGAGCAGCGGACCGGCCCAGCCGATGGCGATCCCGCGCTGTTCGAGCAGGGCGGGCAGGACCAGTTCGGCGAGCGCGAGCAGCGAGAGCCCGGCGGCCCCGAGGACGTACACGGGCCAGGCCCGCAGCAGCGCCCGCCCCGCGGAGGTCCCCTTCTCCGGTGCCGCGGCCGCCCAGCCGGCCGGCAGCAGCCACATCCCGGCCACCGAGACCGCCATCAGGACGGCCATGAGGACCAGCGGTACGGCGGGTCCGACGCCGAGCGCCAGGCCGGTGGCGAGCGCGGGCGCGGCCGCCCAGACGCCGAAGACCAGCATCGACTCCATGCTCATGGCCTGGGTGACGGCCCGCTCGGGGACCATGCTCGTCAGGAGCGCGCGCAGCCCGCCCGCGACGGCCGCGGGTCCGGCGCCCGCGATCAGCCCGAGGACGGCGAGGACGACGGGATGCGCGTCGGGCGCGAGCCCGAGCCCGGCGAAACCGACGGAGCCGACGGCGAGTCCGGCGACGAGCTGCGGCCGCGCGCGCTCGGCGTTCATCCGCAGGCCGAGGACGGGTGCGGCGACGATCTCCCCGATGACGTACACGGCGGCGAGCACGGCCCCGAGCGAGTACCCGCCGGGCCGCTCGCGCACGAGGAAGACGAGCGCGAGCGGCGCCATGGCGACGGGCAGCCGCCCTGCGGCGGTGACGGCGCACCAGGCGAGGACGGGGCGGGTGGCGAGCTCGCGGTAGGACATGGCCATGACCGTAACGGTCAGGTGGTCCTGTCCCAGGGGAATTTCGCGGGCGGCTCGTCCACCTCCCCTCGCTCGTCGCCTTCGGCCTGGGGGCCGCCGCGCTGCTGCCGTTCCTCTTCACCCCCACGGCTCAGAAAGTGAGCACCCCCCGGGCCACCTTCCCCCGTTCCGCGTCCTCGACGGCCCGGGCGAAGTCCTCCACGGGGTACGTCCGGGTCACCAGCTCGTCGAGGAGGAGGCTGCCGGAGCGGTACAGCTCGGCGTAGAGGGCGATGTCCTTCTGGGGGCGGGAGGAGCCGTAGCGGCAGCCCAGGATCGACTTGTCCAGGAACATCGCGGCGGGCGGGAAGCTCGCCTCCGCCGTCGGGGCGGTCATGCCGAGGAGGATCGCCTGGCCGTGCCGGTCGAGGAGCTCGACCGCGGTACGGACGAGGCCGGTGTGGCCGACGCACTCGAAGACGTGGTCGGCGCCGGTGGGCAGGATGTCCCGTACGCCGTCGGTGGAGGCGAGGAAGTGCGTGGCGCCGAACCGCCGGGCCACGGCCTCCTTCTCCGGGTTGGTGTCGACGGCCACGATGGTCGGCGCGCCGGCGATCCGGGCGCCCTGGATGACGTTGAGGCCGATGCCGCCCGTGCCGATGACGACGACGGTCTCGCCCCGGTCGACCTTCGCGCGGTTCAGTACGGCTCCGACGCCGGTGAGGACACCGCAGCCCATGAGGGCGGCGGAGGTGAGCGGGATGTCCTTCGGGATCTTCACGGCCTGGACGGCCTTGACGACGGTCCGCTCGGCGAAGGAGGAGTTGGACGCGAACTGGAACAGCGCCTGCCCGGTCGACGCCCGGGAGAACGGCTGTCCCGGCATCCCGATCGCCTTGCGGCACATGGTGGGCCGGCCCCGGTCGCAGTCGGCGCAGGCACCGCAGTTCGCGAGGGTGGAGAGGGCGACGTGGTCGCCGGGGACGACATGGGTGACGCCCGGGCCGACGGCCTCGACGACGCCGGCGCCCTCGTGGCCGAGGACGACGGGCGGCGGGAAGGGGATGGTCCCGTCGACGACGGACAGGTCGCTGTGGCACAGCCCGGCGGCGGCGATCCCGACGAGCACCTCCCCCGGCCCGGGGTCCCGTACCTCCAGATCGTCGACGACCTGCACGGACTTCCCGTCGAACACGACACCACGCATGAGCTGACTCCTCGTCTCGGGGCGGATCGGTAGGTGCGCGCGGGGCTACGCGCCGCACGCTGGTGTCACGCGTTCGGACGGGTGCCCTGCGCCGCCGCCCGGGCCATCTCCTCCAGTCGTTCCAGCATCGGCATCGGATCGACCCCCACCGTCCCCGGCAGGAAGTCCGCGATCCGCTCCGGCGTCCACGCGCCGCCCTCCGCGTACCCGGCGCGCAGCTCCCTCGGCTGGGCCCACACCGCGATCTTCGGGCCGGCGATCGTGTACACCTGGCCGGTGATCTTCTCGGCGCGCGCCCGCTCCGAGAGCAGGTAGACGACGAGCGCGGCCACGTCCTCCGGCTCCCCGATCTCCTTCAGCTCCATCGGGACGTTCGCGGACATCCGGGTCCTGGCCACGGGCGCGACGGCGTTCGCGGTGACGCCGTACTTGTGGAGGCCGAGCGCGGCACTCCGTACGAGCGAGATGATCCCGCCCTTCGCCGCCGAGTAGTTGGCCTGTGCCACCGAGCCCTGGTGGTTGCCGCTGGTGAAGCCGATCAGCGTGCCCGTGCCCTGCTTGCGCATCACCGCCGAGGCGGCGCGGAAGACGGTGAAGGTGCCCTTGAGGTGGGTGGCGACGACCGGGTCCCACTCCTCCTCGGACATGTTGAACAGCATCCGCTCGCGCAGGATGCCGGCCACGCACACGACCCCGTCGATCCGCCCGTACTCCGCGAGGGCGACGTCCACGATCCGCTGCCCGCCGGCCATCGTGGAGATGTCGTCGGCGACGGCGACGGCCGCGCCGCCGGCCGCCTCGATCTCCTTCACGACGGAGAGGGCGATCTCCGAGGTCGGTTCGCCGCCCTCGATCGACACCCCGTAGTCGTTCACGACGACCTTCGCGCCCTCCGCCGCGCACGCGAGGGCGACCGCGCGGCCGATGCCCCGCCCCGCGCCCGTGACGGCCACGACCTTGCCAGCCAAGAAGTTCCCCATGCCCGGCCCCTCCCACAGTTTCTGACGGTCCGTTAGATTCATTCGTCGTCAGGATTCTACGGTCCGTCAGATACCGGATAACAAGACCCCGGAGGCCCCGATGTCTCTGCCCGCCGCATTTCACGAGATCGCCAAACGCGTCAACAACTGGGGCCGTTGGGGCCAGGACGACGAGATCGGCACGCTCAACCTCGTCACCGACGAGGTCGTACGCGAGGCCGTCGCCACCGTCCGTACCGGCCGCCGCGTCCCGCTCGCCGTCGACCTCAAGCAGGACGGCGTCCAGACCGGCATGATCCCCGGCCGCGTCAACCCGCTCCACGTCATGGTCCAGGTCAATCAGGAGCTCTTCGGCCCCGGCACGGTCGCCACCAGCGACGACGCCGTGACCCTGGGCCTCCAGGCCGGCACCCACTGGGACGCCCTGACGCACGCCTCGCACTCGGGGCGGATCTACAACGGCCGCCCCGCCGACACCATCACCCCGCACGGCCGCGCCGAGTTCAGCGGCATCCACACCGCCCGCCAGGTCGTCTCGCGGGGCGTCCTGCTCGACGTGGCCGCCGCCAAGGGCCTCGACCGGCTGCCCGGCGGCCACGCCGTCACTCCCGAAGACCTCGACGAGGCGGCCGAGTTCGGCGGGGTCACGGTCCGGCCCGGGGACATCGTCCTCGTACGGACGGGGCAGATGCAGGTGTACCTGGCCGGGGACAAGCACGGGTACGCGTTCCCGTCGCCGGGGCTCTCGGTCCGTACGCCGGAGTGGTTCCACGCCCGGGACGTCGCGGCCGTCGCCAACGACACGCTGACCTTCGAGATCTTCCCGCCGGAGATCGACGACCTGTGGCTGCCCGTCCACGCCCTCGACCTGGTCGAGATGGGCATGCTCCAAGGCCAGAACTGGAACCTCGAAGGCCTGTCCACAGCCTGTGCACAGGAGCGGCGCTACGCCTTCCTGCTCTCCGCGATGCCGGAGCCCTTCGTCGGCGGCACGGGCACGCCGGTTGCCCCGATAGCGATCCTGTAGGTCACCGGCTCACGGGCGGCGGCGCGCTCGCACGCGCCCCGAGCACGGCACGGCCGCGCCGCCACCCGGCCACGACCCGCACACGCCGAGGGCCGGAAACGGCCCGCCCTCGGCTCCCCTCGCCACGAATCGCTCACACCAGAGTGGGCAAAACGGAACGAACCGTCAACAGCGCACCCGGCCGGGCGACACCGCGCCCTGAGCGCGCTCCGGAGCCACCGGCGCCCGGTCGACCTCGCACCAGATGCTCTTGCCGGCGCCCTCGCGCTGCCAGCCCCACCGGTCCGCGAGGCCGTCCACCAGCTCCAGGCCGCGCCCGTTGGTGTCCTCGCCCTCCGCGTGCCGGGGCTGCGGCGGGCGGTCGCTCGCGTCCGCCACCTCGACGCGCACCCCGCCCTCCGCCGCGAACAGCATCCGGAGCACGGCCGGGCAGCCGGTGTGCACCACGGCGTTGGTCACGAGCTCGGAGATGAGCAGCACCAGCGTCTCCGCCAGCGGCTCGTCGTCCCCTATGCCCGAACCGGCGAGCCGCGACCGCGCCCACCTCCGGGCTCGACCCACTTCCGCCGGGTCGGGCCCGACCTCCAACTGCACCTGAAGCACCTGCACCGCTCACACCATCCGAACCGGCGGACACACCTTCACGGAACGTGATTCCCTTATGGGACAGCATGGTTGACGTACAGTCACCGCAACAAGCGCTTCGGGCATATTCCAGCGCGAAGGAGTACGCATGGCCCATACTGTGCGACGCACTCTGCGGGTAGTCGAACGCCGGGCGCGCGCGGCGGGCATTCCCGGGCCCGGAGTCACCATAGGGGCGACACCGGGACGATCCGGGCCAACGAGCACGCGCATCCCACGGAGAGTACCGGAGCCGAAGACCGACTCCGGGCCGTGACGGCCCCGCCGAAGGACACAACCCGATATCAACATTCCGTGACCCGGCGAACGCGGAGCGCTACAAGCGCGCCGCCACCACCTCCTCGGCCCGCGCGGCGGGCAGCCGCAGCTCCGCCCGCACCCAGGCCCGCTTGAGGTGCAGGTGCACGTCCGCCTCCCAGGTGAAGCCCATGCCGCCGTACACCTGGAGGCAGTCCCGGGCGTTCCCGACGGCGGCCTCGTCGGCGAGGAGCTTGGCCCCGGCGATCTCGACGGGGTCGACGGTCACGGAGGCGGCCCGCACGGCGGCCCGGGCGAGCTCGACGCGCACGAGCATCCCGGCGCAGAGGTGCTTGACGGCCTGGAACCCCCCGATGACCTGCCCGAACTGCTCCCGCTGCCGAGCGTAGGAGACGGCCGCCTCGGTGGCCGCCCCCGCACTGCCCACCTGCTCGGCAGCGGTGAGCAGGACGGCGACGAGCCCGTCGCCCTCGCTCCCGGTGCCCACGAGCCCCGGCACCCTGTGCAGGGGCGTCAGCGGATCGACCGACCGCATCGGGACGGCGCCCTCCACGTCCCCCAGCACCACGTCGGCCTCGTCCAGCCAAGGGACCAGTCCCTCCGAGGCATCGGTCACCACGGCAGCCCCCTCCGCGGCCCCCGGCACGACCCCCGCCGCCAGATGCGTGGCCACCAGCGGCCCCGGCAGCAGCGCCCGCCCCGCCTCCTCGAAGACGAGGACCGCCTCCGGCAGCCCGAGCCCCACCCCGCCGTCCTCCTCCGGCAGTCGCAGCGCGAAGAAACCGGCCGCGCCGAGCTCCCGCCACAGCTCCCGGTCCAGCCGCCCCGAGTCCACGGCCGCGCGCAGCGCCTCCCGTCCGAAGCGGCGGTCGAGCAGCTCCCGTACGCCCTTCCGCAGCGCCCGCTGGTCCTCGGTGAGTCGGAAGTCCATGGCGGGGGTCACCGTCCTTTCGGGAGGCCGAGGATGCGCTCGGCGACGATGTTGCGCTGGATCTGGGAGGTGCCGGCGGCGATCGTGTACGAGAGCGAGGACAGCCGGTCGTGGTTCCAGTCGTGGCCGAGGTCGAGCGCGCCCGGGCCCAGCACCGCCGCGGCCGCCTCGTACAGCTCCTGGCGGGCGTGCGAGTAGTGCAGCTTGAAGACGGAGCCGCCGGCCCCCGGCACCCCGCCCGTCGCCTGTGCCTCGCTGACGTTCGCCTGGGTGAGCCGCCACAGGGCCTGGAACTCGGCGGAGAGCCTGCCGAGCCGCCGCCGCAGGACGGGGTCGTCCCAGGTGCCGTTCTCCCGGGCCGTACGGGCGAGTTCGCCGAGGAGGCGGCGGCAGGCGACGACCTCGCCGACGAACGCGGTGCCGCGTTCGAACGACAGGGTCACCATGGTGACGCGCCAGCCGTCGTTCTCCTCCCCGACCCGGTTCTCGACGGGCACGCGGACCTCGTCGAGGAAGACCTCCGCGAACTCCGTCGAGCCCGCGAGGGTCCGCAGCGGCCGTACGGTGACGCCGGGCGCGTCCATGGGCAGGGCGAGCCAGCTGATGCCCCGGTGCTTGGCGGCACCGGGGTCCGTCCGCACGAGGAGTTCGCACCAGTCGGCGACCTCGGCGTGCGAGGTCCAGATCTTCTGCCCGCTGACGACGTACGCGTCCCCGTCCCGGACGGCCTTCGTCCGCAGGGACGCGAGGTCGGACCCCGCGTCCGGTTCGCTGAAGCCCTGGCACCAGACCTCGTCGCCGCGCAGGACCGGCGGCAGCCAGCGCTCCCGCTGCTCCGGCGTGCCCTCGGCGGCGATCGTCGGCCCGGCGTGCAGCAGCCCGACGAAGTTGGCGCCGACGTAGGGCGCGCCGGCGAGCTCGGTCTCCTCCAGGAAGATCAGCCGCTGGGTGGGGGACGCGTCCCAGTGGACGTCCGCGTATCCCGCGTCGTGGAGCCGACGCTGCCAGCCGCAGTCGTAGGCCCGCCGGCCCGGCCAGTCGAGCGGGTCGGGTCTGGGCGGGAGGGTGGGCAGGGTGGCGGTCAGCCACTCCCGCAGCCGGACGCGGAACTCCTCCTCCTCTTCGCTGTACGCGAGGTCCATCAGACGAGGCCCCTGTCGGCGGCCCGGCCGAAGCCCAGGTCGAGGCCCCGGTCGAAGTCGAGGTCGAGCATGCGGATGGCGTTGCCGCGCATGAGCTTGTAGATCGTCTCGTCGTCGAGGCCCTGGACGTGGTCGAGGGCGACCTCCTTGGTGTGCGGGAAGGTCGAGTCGACGTGCGGGTAGTCGGTCTCGAAGGTGGCGTTGTCCCGCCCCACCACGTCCAGCGAGGCGATCCCGTGCTTGTCGCGGAAGAAGCAGCAGAAGATCTGCCGGTAGTAGTACGTGGACGGCGGCTCGGGGACGAGGTCGCGGACGCCGCCCCAGGCGCGGTGCTCCTCCCAGACGTCGTCGGCGCGTTCGAGGGCGTACGGGATCCAGCCCATCTGGCCCTCGCTGTAGGCGAGCTTGAGCCGGGGGAACTTCACCAGCACGCCGCTGAAGAGGAAGTCCATCATCGAGGCCATGGCGTTGTTGAAGCTGAGGGAGGCCTGCACGGCGGGGGGCGCGTCCGGGGAGGCGGCGGGCATCTGGCTGCTCGACCCGATGTGCATGTTGACCACCGTGCCCGTCTCCTGGCAGACGGCGAAGAAGGGGTCCCAGTAGCCGGAGTGGATGGAGGGGAGTCCGAGGTGGGTGGGGATCTCGGAGAAGGTGACGGCCTTGACGCCGCGGGCGGCGTTGCGCCGGATCTCGGCGACGGCGAGGTCGATGTCCCAGAGCGGGATGATGCAGAGCGGGATCAGCCGGCCGCCGCTGTCGCCGCACCATTCCTCGACCATCCAGTCGTTGTAGGCGCGGACGCAGGCGAGGGCGACCTCCTTGTCGTGGGCCTCGGCGAAGGTCTGGCCGCAGAAGCGCGGGAAGGTGGGGAAGCAGAGGGAGGCCTCGACGTGGTTGAGGTCCATGTCGGCGAGGCGTGCCTTGGGGTCCCAGCAGCCTCGGCGCATCTCCTCCCGGGTGATGCCCTCCAGGGTCATGTCGTCGCGGTCGAAGCCGACGGCGGCGATGTTGCGCTTGTACGGGAACTTGAGGTCCTCGTAGATCCACCAGTCGGTGGGAGGCCCTTCGGGGTCCATCGTGATCTGGTACTTGCCGGCGACGTAGGCGAGCTCGCCGATCCCGGCCGTGAGGGCCTTGGGCCCGCGGTCGCGGTACTTCTTCGGGAGCCAGGTCTCGAAGAGGTGGGCCGGCTCGATCACGTGGTCGTCGACGCTGATGATGCGGGGCAGTTCCGCGCTGGAGCTCATGGGGACCCTCTCCCGAACTCGATGGGCCGTTTCCGATGGCCCGTTTCTGATGACCCGTCAGATCTGACGGGATCAGGCTAGCCCCACCCCTCTGGACCGACAAGCGCCGGACCTCTACGCTCGCCGCACTATCTGACGGAACGTCAGCCAAGAGGAGTACGGTCATGGATACGGCCCTGGACCAGACCGCGCACACCCTGGGCGAGTCCCGCACGCTCTGGGAGCTCGTCGAGCGCCGCGCCGCCCTCACCCCCGACCGGCCCGTCCTGCTCCAGGGCGACCGCGTCCTCACCTTCGGCGGCCTGCGCGAGCGCGCCGAGCGCTGCGCCGCCGGTCTCCACGGGATGGGGGTGCGGCCGGGCACGGTCGTCGCCTGGCAGCTGCCCACCCGCATCGAGACCGCGGTGCTCTCCTTCGCGCTCGCCCGCATCGGAGCCGTACAGACGCCGGTGATCCCCTTCTACCGGGACAAGGAGGTCGGCTTCGCGCTGCGCGAGTCCAAGGCCGAGTACTTCGCCGTCCCCGGCGTGTGGCGCGGCTTCGACCACACGGAGATGGCCCGGCGGCTCGGCGCGCGCGGCATCTTCGAGGCGTACGGCCCCGACTCCCTCCCGGACGGCGACCCGGGCATCCTGCCGCCGCCGCCCTCCTCGGGGACGGACGTCCGCTGGATCTACTGGACCTCGGGCACGACCTCCGACCCCAAGGGCGTCCTGCACACCGACCGCTCGCTCCTCGCGGGCGGCTCCTGCCTCGCCCACGCCCTGCGCCTGACCGCCGAGGACGTCGGCTCGATGGCCTTCCCGTACGCGCACATCGCCGGGCCCGACTACACGGTGATGCTCCTGCTGTACGGATTCCCCGCCGTCATGTTCGAACAGTTCGCGCTGCCCGAGGCGCTCGACGAGTACCGCGCGCACGGCGTGACCGTCGCCGGCGGCTCCACCGCCTTCTACGCGATGTTCCTCGCCGAGCAGCGCAAGCGGCCGGACGAGCCGGTCATCCCGACCCTGCGGCTGCTCGCGGGCGGCGGGGCGCCGAAGCCGCCGGAGATCTACCACGCGGTACGCAAGGAGCTGGGCTGCCGGCTCACCCACGGGTACGGCATGACCGAGGTCCCGATGATCACCATGGGCGACCCCGACGACACCGAGGAGAACCTCGCCACGACCGAGGGCCGCCCGCCCGCCGGCATGGAGATCCGGATCATCGGCGACGGCCTCGGCACGGGCGGCGGAACCGGCACCGGGGACGGGGAGGTCCGGCTCCGCGGCGAGGCCGTCTGCCAGGGCTACCTGGACCCGGCCCAGACCGCGGCCGCCTTCGACGAGGACGGCTTCCTCATCACCGGGGACGTGGGACACCTGACCCCGAGCGGCCACCTCGTCCTCACGGGCCGGATCAAGGACATCATCATCCGGAAGGGAGAGAACATCTCGGCCAAGGAGATCGAGGACCTCCTCCACGGTCATCCCGACGTCGGGGACGCCGCCGTCATAGGCCTCCCGGACGCCGAGCGCGGCGAACGCGTCTGCGCGGTCGTCGAGCAGCCCCCGGGCGCCGCCCCGCTGAGCCTCCCGACGGTCACCGCCTTCCTCCGCGAGGCGGGCCTCTCCGTCCACAAGCTCCCGGAACAACTGGAGGTCGTGGACGCGCTCCCCCGCAACGAGACCCTGCGCAAGGTGCTGAAGTACCAGCTCAGGGAGCGGTTCGGCCCGTCCCTGTGACCGCCGCCGGAACGTCCCCGTACACGTCGAAGAGACGCCGGACGCCGAGGGCGGAGAGGACCCGGTCGACATGACCGTCCCCGCCGTCGAGGGCGGGGACGGGCAGGATCAGGCGGAGGCGGCCGCCGCAGGAGCGGAGGAGGCGGCGGGCGGCGATGAGGACGCCGACGCCACTGGAGTCGCAGAACCGCACGGCCGACAGGTCGAGCACCAGGTCGTGGCGGCCGCCCGCGACGGCGTCATGGACGCGGCGGCGTATCCGGGGGGAGGTGACCAGGTCCAGCTCCCCCCGGATGCGGAGCACCGTCCAGGGGCCTTGTTCGTCCTCGTCGACCTCGATCGTCGTCACGGTCGCCGCCTGCCCCGGCACACCAGGCCGAAACCCTCTCGCCGAGGTATGGCGCTTTCCTTACCATCCAGACCCGCGTCAAGGGCGCACTTGCGGCAAACAGGCGTGCGTCGTCGGCACGGCACATTACTTTGGAGGGCGAGGACTCAGGGACCGGCAGCCGGCAGGGGACGGAGGATTCGCATGGCGATGGAGACACCACCGCGTTGGGACCGCAAGATGCAGCAGCGGCTCGCCGCCGGAGAGGCCGCCGCGCTCGGCGAGTTCTACGACCGGTTCGCCTCGCTCGTGCACAGCCTCGCCCACCGGGTCCTCGACGACGACGCCGCGGCCAACCAGGTCACCCGTGAGGTCTTCGGCTACGTCTGGGAGAACCCCGACGACTACGACCCCAAGCAGGGGAACATGCGGTCGTGGGTCGCCCGGCTGGCCCAGCGCCAGGCCGTCCACCGGCTGCGGCAGGTCGAGGCCACGGCCTACGCGGAGACCGGGCAGGGCTCCGTCGAGGAGCTGGAGCAGAAGGTGCGGCGGGCCTCCGTCGCGGCCCGCGCGGACTACATCGTGACCTCCATGCCGGCCCCGCTGCGGGCCGCGCTCGAACTGGCCTACTTCCAGCGGCGGGACTACCGCCAGACCGCCGCCGACCTCGGGGTCACGGAGGACGAGGCGCGCCGGCGGCTCCGGCTGGGCCTCCAGCTGCTGTCCTCGGCCAACACCCGGCCCCTGGAGGGCTCCTCGCCGCCCGGCTACGGGCGGACGCTGTGACGGGGGCGAACGGCGACGCGGACGACGTCGCACGCGCCCCGTGGATACCGGGACCGCGCCGGTCGGCGGACGACCACGCGGACCTGACGGCGGACCCGCCGAGCGCCCCGGAGGCCGTGACGCAACCGGAAGCCGTGTCGGCGCCTGAGGCCGTGACGGCGCCGGCCGCTGTGACGGCGGCCGAGGCTGCGGCGGGCGCGGAGGCGCCGGAGGAACCGGACGTACCCGCTGTACCGGAAGTACCGGAAGTACCTGACGTACCGCAGCTGACCCACCGCGTGCTCAAGTCCCTCCTCGGGGCGTGGGCGCTCTCGGCGTGCTCCGCCGGGGAGACGCAGGCCGTCGAGGACCACCTCACCGAGTGCGCGCCGTGCGCGGACGAGGCCCTGCGGCTGCGGGACGCCGTCGCGCTGCTCCACGAGGACCGCGACCTGGACCTCGACCCGCTGCTGCGCTCCCGCGTCCTGGAGAACTGCCTGGGCCGCCGCCCCGCCCGCGTACCGGTGCCGGAGTGGGCCACGCCGTACGACGCCGAGACCGCCCGGCTGGACGCGCTGCTGCGGGACATCGGCGAGTCGGAGTGGCACGCCCCGGTGCGGCTCAAGTGGTACGAGGACGAGCACGTGATGCGCCGCAAGACCACCGTCGCCGGGGTCATCGGCCACCTCCTGGCGGTCGACGGCCTCGTCACCACGGCGCTCGGCATCAAGGACCCGCTGGGCGAGGCAGTGCCCGAACTGTCCCCGACGGAGCGGACCGAGGCCTTCTGGGCGGCGCTCGACCGGCCGCCGAACCGGGAGCTCCGCGGGCCCTGGCGGGACCAGACGCACGCCCTGATCCGCACGGTCTCCTTCGCGGGCCGCGGCGTGGCCGACCTCACGGTCACCTACAAGGACTTCGCGCTGCCGCTGCGGGACTCGCTCCTGGAGCGGGCCTTCGAGTGCTGGCTGCACGCGGACGACATCGCCAACGCGGTGGCGTATCCTTACGCCCCGCCGAGCGGCGCCCATCTGCACGGCATGATCGACCTGGCGGCCCGGCTGCTCCCCGCGACCCTGGCCGACCGCCGCCGCAGCGGCCTCGCCGCCCCGGCCCGGCACCTCGTCGCCGCGGGCGCGCCCGGCCGCTCGCTCCATCTGGAGGTCGAGGGGGCGGGCGGCGGTCACTGGTACATCGCCCTGGACTCCCCCGCGGCGATCGGCTCGCCGGACCGCGCGGTGGCGCAGGTCGCGATGGACGGGGTGGAGTTCTGCCAGCTGGTGGCGGGCCACATCTCCCCGGAGGAAGCGGCGGCCGGCCAGGACGGCGACCGCGAGGCCATCCGCGACGTCCTCTCGGCCGCGGCGTCCCTCAGCCGGCTGTGACCGCCGGGGCCACCGGGTCAGGCCGCCGGGGCCACCGGGTCCGCCCGCCGGCTGTGACCGCCGGGGGTCGCCGGGTCAGGCGAAGACGACCGTGCGGCGGCCGTTGAGCAGGATCCGGCGCTCCGCGTGCCACTTCACCGCGCGGGCCAGTGCCTGGCACTCCACGTCGCGGCCCACCGCGACCAGCTGGTCCGGGGTCACCTGGTGGCCCACCCGCTCGACCTCCTGCTCGATGATCGGGCCCTCGTCGAGGTCCGCCGTCACGTAGTGCGCGGTCGCGCCGATCAGCTTCACACCGCGCGTGTGCGCCTGGTGGTAGGGCTTGGCGCCCTTGAAGCTCGGCAGGAAGGAGTGGTGGATGTTGATGATGCGGCCGGAGAGCTGCTTGCACAGGTCGTCGGAGAGCACCTGCATGTAGCGGGCGAGGACGACCAGCTCGACGTTCTCCTCGCGGACCAGGGCGAGGAGTTCCGCCTCGGCCTCCGCCTTGTTGTCCTTCGTCACCGGAATGTGCCGGAACGGGATCCCGTACGAGCCGACGAGCTCCGCGAAGTCCGTGTGGTTGGAGACGACCGCGACGATCTCCACCGGCAGCGCGCCGATCCGCGAGCGGAACAGCAGGTCGTTCAGGCAGTGCCCGAACCTGGAGACCATGAGGACGACCCTCATGCGCTCGTCGGAGAGGTGGATCTGCCAGTCCATCCCGAAGGAGTCCCCGACCGCCGTGAAGCTCGCCCGGAGCTTCTCCACGTTCACCGGGGCCTCGGCCGAGAAGTGGACCCGCATGAAGAAGAGACCGGTGTCGCGGTCCCCGAACTGCTGGCTGTCCTCGATGTTGCATCCCGTGATGAACAGATAGCTCGACACGGCGTGCACGATGCCCTTTTTGTCCGGGCACGAGAGGGTGAGGACGTACTGGTCGGTCATCCCGTCAGCCTGCCACACCGGGCAGGCCGACCAGGGCCACCGTCCGCCAGACGGAACACCTCAGGACCGGGTCATGATACGGAGCACGTCCAGGGAGCGCGGGGGCGTGTCGGGGTCCTCCCCGTCGGCCTGCGCCATCCGTACGTGTGCCTCGCGGGCGGCCCGTACGGCCTCGGGCCAGCCCTGGTGCTCCAGGTAGGCGGAGACGGGCGCGTCCGGGCCCACCTGATGCATGATGCGCAGCACGCGGAGCACGGCGACGTCGACGAGGGCTGCCTCGCCGGTGTCGCGGAAGACCGCGCCCACGTACTTCTCCGCGGACCAGTTGTCGAGCCAGGTGTCCTCGACGAGGCGGTAGACGGCGTCGGTGACGTCGCCGTACCCCTCCTGACCGGGCAGCCAGGTCGTCTCGTGGAACACGGGGTCGGAAAGCATGTGCAGCGCGGAACGCACGTTGATGCGCCAGCGCCACCAGGGCATGTCGTTGAGCGGCATGCCGCCCATGGTGGAGGAGCGACGGCCGCGACGGGAAGAGTTAACCGAACCGGAGACTGGACTGGACACGTTTCGATCGTACGTTCCCTTGCGACATAAGCGGACTCACCCCCTCCTCATAGCCCTCCGGCCCCGGTAATTCACCTTCACGTCACCCTCCGTTGAACCGCGCTCACTCCCGCGTTACCCGTGAGGCGGAAATGTGCATGCCCATGACCGGTAGGCGACTGACCTCACTCCTCGCGTACGTCACGACCGCGGCGGCCGGAGCGTCGCTGCTCACCGGGTGTGGCGTGCTCCCTGGAGCCACGGGGGGCTCCAGGGAGCCCGTCACGGTGATGACCTGGGCTCCCGACCAGACCCAGGCGACCAATATGCCCGGAATGCCCGCGATGGCGCAGGCATACGCCCGATGGGTGAACTCCCAGGGCGGCATCGACGGCCACGAACTCCGCGTACTCACCTGCAACGAACAGAACACCAGCGCCGGCGCCGCCGCCTGCGCCCGCCGGGCCGTCCGCGAGAACGCGGTCGCGGTCGTCGGCTCGTACAGCCAGAACGGCAGCGCGTTCATGGCGCCCCTCGAAGCCGCGGGCGTCCCGTACATCGGCGGCTACGGCATCTCGGAGGACGAGTTCACCAGCTCGCTCTCCTACCCCGTCAACGGCGGGCAGGCCTCCCTCATCGCCGGCCACGGCATGCAGCTGGCCGAGTCCTGCCGCCGGGTCTCCCTCGTCCGGCCCGACACCGTCGCCGGCGACCGGCTCCCCGACCTCCTCAACTCCGGCCTCCGCAAGGCCAGTCACAGCGGCGCGATCGACATCCCGGCCGTCGAGGACGCCGCCCAGTACGCCGAGCAGGCCGGCCGGGCCCGCGACAGGGCGGGCGCCGAGGACGGCTGCGTCGCCGCCGTCCTGGGCGAGCGCACCCAGACCTTCTTCGACTCCTTCCGGCGCCTGCCGAAGGACGAGAAGAACGGCGGCTCCGCCAAGAAGAGCGACACCGTCCGTATCTCCTCGGTGCTGGGCAGCGTCGCCCAGCCCGTCATCGACCGCACCGGCGGCGCCCGCAGCCCCTTCGAGGGCGCGTACGTCACCGGCTGGTACCCGGAGGCCTCCGACAAGAGCTGGGCGCCGATGCGCAAGGTCATCCAGGAACACGCCTTCGCCGACAACCGCGTCGACCCGGCCGACGCCGGCGTCCAGACCACCTGGATCGCCTACACGGTCCTCAGGTCGGTCGTCGAGTCCCTCGACAGCGACCGGATCAGCGCCGAACAGATCACCCACGCCCTCGACCGGGGCGCGCGCATCGACACCGGCGGCCTGACCCCCGCCCTGCGCTGGAAGTACGAGGACCTCCTCGGCGCACCCGGCCTCACCCGGGTCGTCAACCACGAGGTGACGTTCCAGGTCGTCCGCCAGGGGCGGCTCGTCGCGCAGAAGCCCGGCTTCGTCGACGTCGGCGAAACGGTGCTCAGCGTCCCGTAACGGCTCCGGCTACAGCTGGGTGGGCGTCCGCTTGTCCAGTCCGTACTTCGTGGCGGTCGGGTTCCACAGCCCGGCCGCCTGACGCTTGGCCGTGGTGGCCTCGCCGCTCTTCTTCTCGGCCTCCACCAGATGGCCGGTGCTCCTGGCCCTGCCGTCCTTGCAGGCCTTCTTGGCCTTCATCTGGATCGCCCAGGCCGCGTAGTGGTCGTCCGCCGAGGCCGAGGCCTGCCAGGCCTTGGTCAGCGCGGCCGTCAGCGCGGGGCTGTTCGGGATCTTGTCCACCGAGAGCGACTTGAGCTGGGTCACCAGGCCCCGGCGCTGGTCGGCGGCGCCCCGCAGGTCCTTCGCCGCCTTGTCGAGGTCCTTGCACTGCTGGATCTTCGCGACCGAACTGATCACCGTGTCACGGCTGCTGTTGCTGGTCGCGAGGAGCTTGTCCAGCTCCTTGGCCTGCGGCTCCGCCGGGTCGGCCGGCTTCTCCGCGGACGGCTCGGTGGTGGCGGAGGGCGCGGCGGAGCTCGCCGCGACGTTCTGCCCGGGCGCCTTGGGGTCCTTCTCGTCCTCGCCGCTGAGCAGCATCCCGGCGCCGAGGCCGACGACCGCGCAGCCGACGACGACGGCCGCGATCAGCGCGACCGGCGACTTGCGGCGCGGCGGCTCGGGGTCGTCGTCGTAGTAGGCGTCCTCGTAGGCGTACTGCTGGGGCGGCTGCGGCGGCTGGTAGCCCTGCTGCGGCCCCTGGTGCTGCTGGTACGCCGGCGGGCCGGGCTGCTGGTAGCCCTGCTGCTGCGGGGCCCGCGGCGCCTCCGTACGGAAGAGGCTGTCGAACTCCGCGGGCGGCTGCCGCTCACCGGACCCGTGCCCCTGAGGCGGTACGGGGGCGATGTACTGGGTCGCGTCCGAGGCGCCCGCGCCCGGCTGCCCGGGCCCCTGGTGCGCGAGCGGGCCCGTCCCCAGGAACTGGGGCTCGGAGCCCGCGCCGGGCCGTGGCGGGACGGCGGAGATGTGCTGCGTCGCCTGCATGTCCCCGGCGGACTGCGCGGCCGGCGGCGGGTAGCCGTACCCCGGCTGCTGCGCCTGCACCGGCGGCATCGCGCCCGGGACCGGTGCGATGTGCTGGGTCGCCTGCATGTCGCCGGCGGCCGGGCCACCGGGCCCCGGGTAGCCGTACCCGGGCTGGGGCGCGGCCTGCTGCGGTATCGGCGGCGCCTGGGGCGCGGCCTGCTGCGGCGGGATCGGCGGCAGGTACTGCGTGGACTGCATGTCGGCGGCGCCCGGCGTCGCCTCCGGGGGCAGCGGCTGCGCGGGCGGCAGCGGCTGCCCGCCCGGCTGACCACCGGCGGGACCCCAGGCGCCGCCCCACGGCTGAGCTCCCCCATGGGCACCGTCGTGCGCGGGGGGCACCGCCGGGTACTGCGGCTCCGGACCCTGTCCGTTCTGCGTCACCGGGACTCCTACTGATGGACCTACGGAATCGTCGGCTCACGCTACCGGGTGCGCCCGGCGCTCCGCACACACGTGTGAGCCCGGTTACACAACCTCCTTGCACAGCGACCTCGCACGACGACGGGCACGACGCGACCCGGACGGTGACGGGCACGGCGACGTACACGCCGACGGGCCGAGGGTGCCCTACGCCGCCGACAGGTCCATCCGCGCGCTGAACTCCCGTACCACCGCCTCCCCCGCGTACGGCTCCAGGCTCTCCCTCAGGTCCTCCAGATACTCCGCACCCCGCGACGACCGCAGCGTGCCCAGGAGTTCGAGCGCCCGCGTCCCCGTCCGGCAGGCCTGCTCCACCTCCCGCTGCTGCACCTGCGCCGAGGCCAGCAGGGCCAGACCGATCGCCCGGCGCCGCGCCCGCGTCTCCGGGTGCCCCGTGATCGACTCCCGCGCCGCCCGCGCCGCCTCCTCCGCCTGCCCCAGGTCCCGATAGCAGTGCGCCAGTTCGTCCGCGAGATAGGCGTGGTCGAAGTGCGCGATCCACACCGGGTCGTCACCGGCCTCCGGATCGGCCTGCTCAAGGGCCCGTACGGCACGGCCCGCCGCCGTCTCGAAGGAACTGTGGTCCCCCATCAGCGCGTGCCCGCGCGCCTCGGCCGCGAGGAACATCGCCTCCGCCCGCGGCGGCACCTTCCCCCGCGCCCCCTCCTGCGCCGCCCGCGCCAACTGGGCGATCTCCCGGGGGTTCCCGAGCTGCGCGGCGAGGTGGCTCATCGACGCGGCGAGGACGTAGCCGCCGTAGCCCCGGTCCCCCGCCGCCTGCGCGAGCCGCAGCGCCTGGATGTAGTACCGCTGCGCGAGCCCCGGTTCGCCCGTGTCCACCGCCATGTACCCGGCGAGTTCGGTCAGCCGCGCGGCCGCCGCGAACAGCTGCCGGCCCACGGCCTCCCGGTACGAGCCCGAGAGCATCCCCGACACCACGCTGTTGAGGTAGTGGACCACCACCGGCCGCACATGGCCGCTGCCGAACCGCCGGTCGAGGTCGACCAGCGCGCTCGTCATCTCCCGTACCGCCGCGACGTCCGCGACCCCGACGCGCGCGCCCGCGAGCCGTGCCACGTGCGCGTCCGGCCCGGTGATCAGCCAGTCCCTGCTGGGCTCGACGAGCGCGGAGGCCGCGACCGTGGAACCCGTGAGGAAGTCCCGGCGGCCCACGTCGCTGCGCCACAGCTCGCAGACCTGCTCGATCGCCCCGAGGACGGTCGGCGCGAACTGCAGGCCCACACCGGCGGCGAGGTTCCGGCCGTTCGCCATCCCGACCTCGTCGATCGTGACCGTCCGCCCGAGCTTGCGGCCCAGCGCCTCCGCGATGATGCCCGGCGCCCGGCCGCGCGGCTGCTGCCCGCGCAGCCACCGCGCCACCGACGTCTTGTCGTACCGCAGGTCGAGGCCGCGCTCCGCGCCGACCATGTTGACTCTGCGGGCGAGGCCGGCGTGCGAGCAGGCCGCCTCCTGGATGAGCGCCTGGAGCCGTTCGTTGGGTTGACGCGCGACGAGTGGCCTGGCTGCCATGAGTTACCCCCTGAGGCCGAGCGGTGATCACGGATGCAGTGATCAACGAGAAGTGATCACTGCCCGGTGGATATCCGGTCAATGCCGATGTGAACACGCGAAACCGGACAGCCTGGTACCCCGGCATTCTGGACCGAGCCCGACAGCCTGGGCCAAGACAGCCTGGTACGCGGACAGTCCGGTAGCCGGGCACACGACGACACCGGACACGTCGGCCGCGACGCTGCCGCCGGCGCCCCCCACTGGTGCGTACCCACCCCCCGCTCCCCGGCCCCCCGCGCGCCCCCGTCGGTGCACCCGTGCGCCCCATGTGCAGGATCGATGCGTCACACCGCTCTCCCCCGCGCCCGTAACCCCAGGTGGCGGGGGCAGTTGTGTTCACCGTGGAAGAGACCATCGGAGTCACGGAAGCCGCACAGATCCCCCAGCAGCGAGGCGAGCAGCTGCTGGACAGCGCCGTGCGGTACGCGGAAGAGCGGCACTGGGACGTGTTCCCCGGGACCTGGCTTGAGGCCGTCGAGGGCAGGGAGCGCTGCTCCTGCGGTGCGGAGTGCGCCGTCCCCGGCGCGCACGCCGTCAAGCCCGACTGGTCGACCCAGGCCACGGGGAGCGGCGTCGGGGCTCGGCGCATGTGGTCGAAGACGCCGAAGGCGTCGATCCTGCTGCCGACGGGCCGGACGTTCGACGCGATCGAGGTGCCGGAGTCGGCCGGTTTCCTCGCGCTCGCCCGGATGGAGCGCATGGAGCTGACGCTCGGCCCCGTGACCTGCACGCCGGACCGCCGGATGTTCTTCTTCGTCCTGCCGGGCGCCGCCGTCAAGGTGCCCGACCTCGTCCGCAAGCTGGGCTGGGTGCCGGCCTCGATCGACCTCGTCACGCGCGGCGAGGGTCACTACGTCGCGGCCCCGCCCACCCGGATCGGCGGCGTCGGCGCGGTGCAGTGGGCGCGGCGCCCCACCCCGGCGAACCGCTGGCTGCCGGACGCGGAGGAGCTGATCAGCGCTCTCGCGTACGCGTGTGGCCGGGAAGCGGCGGAGGCCCGCAGCCGGGCGCAGTGATCCCTGGGCCGGTCCAGGCCTCACCCGTATGGTGGTGCCCGTATGTACGGGGACAACCGAAGGGTTGACAGACCATGCCTGACCAGGCATTTGACAGAGTATTCGAAAAGGCGGGCGCCGCAGCGGGCACCGCACCGGGTGACGGTGCGGTGCCCGCGGTGCGTGTCGAGGGGCTGTGGAAGCGTTTCGGCCAGCAGATCGCGGTGAACGGGATCGATCTCGTCCTGCCCGCGGGGAAGTTCATCGGGCTCGTCGGGCCCAACGGGGCCGGCAAGACCACCACCCTCTCCATGATCACCGGCCTGCTCCGGCCCGACCAGGGACGGATCCTGGTCGCCGGGCACGACGTCTGGGCGAACCCGGACTCGGTCGCCGAGGTGAAGGCGCGGATCGGGATCCTGCCGGAGGGCCTGCGGCTCTTCGAGCGGCTCTCCGGCCGTGAACTCCTCCTGTACAGCGGCCGGCTGCGGGGGCTGCCGGGTGCCGAGGTCGACAAGCGGGCCACGCAGCTCCTCGACGTCCTCGACCTGACCGGCTCGCAGAACAAGCTGGTCGTCGACTACTCGACCGGTATGCGCAAGAAGATCGGTCTGGCGGCCGCGCTGCTCCACAATCCCGAGGTGCTCTTCCTGGACGAGCCGTTCGAGGGCGTCGACCCGGTCTCGGCGCAGACCATCCGCGGGGTCCTGGAGCGGTACACCCGGTCCGGCGCGACCGTCGTCTTCTCCAGCCACGTCATGGAGCTGGTCGAGTCGCTCTGCGACTGGGTCGCCGTGATGGCGGCGGGCCGCATCCGCGCGCAGGGCCCGCTCGCGGAGGTCCGCGGCGACCGGCCCTCGCTCCAGGCGGCGTTCCTGGAGCTGGTCGGCGCGAACGGCCGCGAGACGGCCGGGGACTCCCTGGACTGGCTGGGCGGCGGGGCGGGCGCCTCGGGCGGGCCCGGCGCTTCCGGCGGGGCGCAGTGATGAGCGCGACCACGACCGCCGTCCCCACCGCCCCCGCACCGTCCCTCACGTCCACCTTCGTACGGCTCAAGCTGTCGCTGCTGAGGAACGGGCTGCGACAGTCGGGCGGGCGGACCGCCGCGTACATCGCCTCGATCGTCTTCGGCGTCCTCTTCGCCGCGGTGATCGTGCTGTCCTTCGTCCTCCTGCGGGGCAGCGCGGACGCCGACACGGTCGCGGTCCTCCTCACCGGGTCCCTCGCGCTGTCGTGGACGGTGATGCCGCTGTTCGTGCCGAGCGGCGACGAGACCCTCGACCCGTCGCGGCTCGTGATGCTGCCGCTGCGGCCCCGACCGCTGGTCCGGGCCCTGCTCGTGGCGTCCCTGGTGGGTGTCGGGCCGGTCATCACCCTGGTCCTGGTGTTCGGCGCGGCCCTGTCGGTCGCGCACGGCGCGGCCGCCGCCGTCGTCGCCGTCCTGGCGGTGCCGCTCGTCACGATCACCTGCGTGGCGATGTCCCGGGCGGTGGCCGCCGCCAACGTCCGGCTGCTGACCTCCCGCAAGGGCCGGGACCTGGCGCTGCTCAGCGGCCTGGTGATCGCGGTCGGCATCCAGGTGGTCAACTTCGGCGCCCAGCGCCTCGGCCAGGCCGGCGGCCTCGGACCGCTGGAACCTGCGGCGACCGTCGTCGGCTGGCTGCCGCCGGCCGCCGCGATCGGCGCGGTCGACGCGGCGAGTGACGGCGAGTACGCGGTGGTGGCGGCCCGGCTGCTGATCACGGCGGCGGCGCTGGCCGGGCTCGTGTACTGGTGGCAGCGAAGCCTGGTGCGGCTGATGGTCGAGCCGGACGGTTCGACGATCGGCGCGTCCTCCGGCGCGGACGCACGGGAGAAGTCCGGCGGTACGGGGCGGCTCGGCCGGCTCCTGCCGGGCGGGCGCACGGGCGCGGTCATGGAGCGGAGCCTGCGCTACATCTGGCGCGACCCGAAGACGAAGGCGGCGTGGGTGACCTCGCTGGCCATGGGTCTGATCGTGCCGCTGTTCAACGCCCTTCAGGGCGTGGGCACGATCTACTGGGCGTGCTTCGCCTCGGGCATGCTCGGCGTCCAGATGTACAACCAGTTCGGTCAGGACACCTCGGCGTTCTGGATGGTCGCGCAGACCATCTCCACGCCGGCCGACGCGTACGCCGAACTCCGGGCCAGGGCCCTGGCCCTCCTGTACGTCACCTTCCCCTTCACCCTTCTGGTGACGGTGTCGACGGCCGCCGTCCTCGGCGACTGGTCGGCCTTCCCGGAGGCGCTGGGCCTTTCGTTCGCGCTGCTCGGCGCGCTGGTGGGTTCGGGCGCGGTGGCCTCGGCGGTCTTCCCGTACTCGATCCCGCAGGACAGCGGCTACAAGAACGTGGTGCCGGGCCAGGGCGGTCTCGCCTGGATGTCGATCCTGGGCGGCATGGTCGGCTCGGCGCTGCTGTGCGCCCCGGTCATCGGCGCGACGGTCTACCTCCACGTCGCCGACCGTCAGTCCCTGCTGTGGCTCCTCCTCCCGGTCGGCACGCTCTACGGCGCGCTGCTGGTCTGGGCGGGCCTCAAGGTGGCGGCCCCCCGCACGGCGAGGCGCCTGCCGGAGATCCTGACGGCGGTCAGCAAGGGATAGCCGGGGTCGCGTAACCCCGTGGTCCGGGTCGCGTACTCCCGTGGTCCGGGTCGCGTACTCCCGCCGGAGACGCCGGAGCTCCTCTGCGCGGCGTGCGGCCACCGGATCTCGCCCCTAGGGACGGGCCCCGGAGCGGGTGTCGGGGTGAGGTCAGGGTCGGCTCCGGGTGATCACGGATGAGCAACGGGCGGTGTGGGCGCGAAGGTTGGTTCAGACGCGAGACAGCGAAGAACCGAGCCGAGCCGCCCGCACCGCCCCCCAGGAGCCACCGATGACCGCCCACACCCGCACCCGCCGCCTCCGCACCCGCCGCCTCCGTGCCCGGCGTCGTCTCGCCGTCACCGGCGCCGCGCCGGCGGCACTCGCCGCCGGTCTCGGCGCCGCCCCGACGGCGACGGCCACGCCGGTCACGCCGTACTCCTCCGCATCGGTACAGGCGTTGCTCGCCGGTCTGCCCGACGACGTGACGCTCCTTCGCCCACGAGCTGGAGCGGCGGATCGTGCGCCCCCTGGCCCTGCGGCCCACCGCGCTCTCCGAAGAACCGGCGATCGCCTGGTCCTGGGCGGAGGGCGGGCTGGGGTCCACCGCGCCCGACCTGGACAGATTCCTCCGCGCGCTGCTGGGCGGACGGGTACTCCCTCCGGCCCAGCAGCGGCACCTCTTCGAGATACCGACGGTTCCGGGCGCCCCCGAGAACACCAGCTGCCCCCGGCCATGGCCTGCTTCAGCGCCGGCGGGCTGATGGGGCTCGATCTCGACGGCACCAGGGTCTGGGGCAAGACCGGCTCCAGCGGCGGCTGGACGACCGGCGTCTTCGCAACCCCCGACGACCCGAACCGCCGGGTCGTCCACACCCTGCGCCCCGACACCCGGGCCACCCCCGAACTACAGCGAGAACGGGTCGTCTCCGTGGTCCGTGCCGCGCTCACCGACTAGGACTCGTTCTCGTAGAAGTGGAGGGTGGACACGGAGCGGACCGACCTGATCACGCCAAGGAGGCCGGACAGTTCCGCGGCGCAACGGCTCAACTGTGGGCGCTGTAAGGGCGTCTGACGGGGAAATGCGTTCGACGAAAGAAGGCTGTCGTGGACGAGGTCCTGGTGAGGGCAGTGGCGTGGGCTGCTCGGGGTGCGGCGCTTGCCCTCGACTACCTCAATCTGCGTGCCGGCTTGGGGCACTTCCGGCGCGACGTTCGAAGGAGCCGCCGCTAGTGCTGTGACCGCATAGGTTCGCTGGGGCCCCTCATCGGTCCGCTCGTGGCCAAGCGAACGGCTCGATCTCCCCCGCGAACACGATGACCTGGTCGATGAGGCTCCGCCGCAGATGGACGACGTCCGTTCCCGCCAGGCGGGGTCCTCCGTCCGGCGTCGTGAAGACCCACTGGTACCGGGCCCACTCGTCCGGCATGTCCACCGCCGAACAGCGCACCATCGTGCCGGTCCCCGCGGGGTGGCGCCGGATGTCCAGCACGAACCGCTCGACCGCCTCGATCCCCTCACTGCGGCCCAACGGTCCCCAGAAGACCACGTCCGAGGTGAGGGCCTGGGAGAGCAGCGCGGTCACATAGCTGTCGTCCGAGGCGTTGAACGCGGAGATGAACGTGTCGATCGCGGACCGCGCGGTCTCTTCCTGCATGCACCAGTACTACCACTCGCCTCGCGGACCGCGCTCGTCCCGTGAGCCGTCTCCCGACCACGGTGAACCATCCCGGTCACAGCACTGGCGTCGGGCAGGGCGCAGTCGATACACCCGGCCTGGTGCCGCCCAATGGGTCGTGTGAGCTGATCAGGGCCGTGACAGAGGCGCAAATGAGCTTCTCCGAAGGCGCCGTCGTCGGGCTCGCCGGCACTGAGAGCTCGTCGCCGATCCGCCCACCTGCGCCTGCGTCGGCCGGTTGAGAAACGTGGTTGCGGCGGATCAGGCGGATGCGGCCATACTCCGGCATGAGTAGAGACGCCGAGGTCATCGTGCTCGCCCGCTGGTCGGACGAAGTGATGGAACCGTTGACCCAGGACGACCCGGAACGCACGTGGCGAGGTCGCCTCGTCCCGATAGCGGGGCACTGGGGCTACGAGTTCGGGTGGGCCCTGGAGTTCGAGAAGATGGGTGCCCGCCAGGGCCTGCTCAGGCACCTGGAGTCGCTGCCGTGGCCGAATCCGCATACGGTGCAAGTTCTGCTTCGCGACCAGGACGACGACTGCTTCGGGCTATGGATGTTCCAGGAGGGCCGGCTGGTGGAAGTCACCATTCCGCGCACCGAGCGTTTCCATCAGCCGGCACCACCCAACGAGGACTTCGAACCCGACCCGGGCATGCTGCTGCGCACCGACCAGAACACGGCTCTGCCCGAGCAGACCCCAGAAGCACGCCGCGACACCCGCTCACCCTGGTAGACCGCGTTCGACGGCTCATCTTGGGACGTCAGCATCCCGTTGATTTGAGTGTCCTGGGACTGTGGTCCTCGTATCCAGTGGGCGAAGGTCGGCTTCTCCGGACGAGCCGGGAGAGTGCCGCCATCGACTTCGCCACGTCCATGGCCACCGCTGGTGTCTCCAGCGCCCCGGCGCACCGCGTGCCCGTTCCGGGCGGCCCCCTACGAGGGCGCCGGCCGGAGCCGCCGGCCGAGGTCAGCGGGCAGCGAGGAGGCAGAACTCGTTGCCCTCCGGGTCGGCCAGAACCGTCCAGTGGATCGCGGACCGGTCAAGGCCGATAGCCGGGTCGGTGGCGCCCAGGGCGCGCAGTCGGGCCTCTTCCGCTTCCACGTCGCCGTCGGCGTAGGGGCGGACGTCGAGGTGTACGCGGTTCCACCCGTTCTTGGCGTCAGGGGTGCGGACGAACTCCAGGTAGGGGCCGACGTCTTGGGCGGAGCGCATGGTCGCGTGGTCGTCGGCGACCTCGTGCAGCTTCCAGTCCGTCGCCTGGTCCCAGAACCGGGCCATCGCTCGCGGGTCGGCACAGTCGACCACCACGGCGGCGATCGGCCCGGTGTCCTGGTAGAGCTCCCGGGGCTCCAGGACACAGAACTCGTTGCCCTCCGGATCCGCCATGACCGTCCAGGGGACGTCCCCCTGACCCACGTCGGCGAGCGTCGCGCCGAGCCCCTTCAAGCGCGCGACCAGCTCCTCCTGATGCGCGGTCGACGTGGTGGCCAGATCAAGGTGCACCCGGTTCTTCCCCGTCTTGGCTTCCGGGCGGGCGATGATGTCGATGACGACGGCCTCGGGGGCGGGGTACGAGAAACCCACGGGTTCCAGGTTCGTCACACCGGGCCCCTCGCTGTGGACACCCCAGCCGAGTACCTCCGCCCAGAACCCGCCGAGCGCGGCGTCGTCGTGGGCCTTCATGTTGATCTGCACGAGTCTCGTTGTCATGCCGCAGATCCTAGAAGTCGCCGTCTCCCCGGGCGCCGCGACCAGACATGCGCTCGCCCCGGTTCCGGCCGCCCGGTCGTCCCCGGGACGGACGGCGGCCCTCAGGTGATCAGGCCCTGGGCGTACTTGTCGAAGTGGTCCCGCCAGACCACGGGGCTGCTGTCGGGGCGGCTCCGAGGCCGGGCGTAGCGGCGTTCGTGCTCCTCCCAGGCCGCTTCCTGGCGGCACGGGCGGCAGTGGGTCTCGTCGGCCGTCGGACGGAACACGTGCGGGTTCCCCGGGCCCTCACAGGCGATCAGCGGCGCCGGGCGGGAGGGCGGCCCGGGCGGGGCCTCCTGGGCGGCCGGGGGGGTCGGGGCGCCCAAGGGGGTCTGGGCGCCCAAGGGGGGCGGGGCGGCAAAGGGGGTCGGGGCCTCAGGGGCGTCCGGAACCGGCATCTTCACCGTCAGGCGGTGCCGGAGGAAGCCCACCGCCGACCGCACGCCGTTGCCCGGCAGGTACGCCGTCAGGGCCCGGCGCAGATCGGCCGCCGGGACGCCGCGACGGAGCCATTCCGCCGCCTGATCGGCCAGCCCCCGCGCCTCCCGGACGCCGAGCAGCAGGTCTGTGTGGGAGTGGCGGAGGGAGAGCAGTAGCCGCTCAGCCAGGATGAGTTCCGGGTCGGTGCCGGATTCGGCGGCGGGTGGGGCGGTGGGGTCTGTCTCGACGGCGACCTCGGGGGGCGGCTCGGCCTCCGTATCGGCGGGAGGGTGGGCCTCCACCTCGGTCGGCGGCTCGGGGTCCGGGTCCGGGTCCGGGTTCGGCTCCGGGTCCGGGTTCGGGTCCGGCGCCAGCTCCTGCTCCTGCTCCTGCTCCTGCTCCTGCTCCGGTTCGCGTTGCGCCTGCGCCTGCGCTTTGGAGGGTGGGTGGGGAGAGGTCTTATCCCGGTCTTTGTCTCCAGGTAGGTAACTTCCGGCTTTCCGGCCCCTTGGAAAACCGACGGTCGGGACCTGCTCACTCGGCGACTCGGGCGGCGGATTCCCGTCCCGGACATCCCCCGCCTCGTCACGCGTGAGGGTGACGTTCGACATGAGCTGCTCGGTGACCCACCGCCCGCGCCCGTCCTGCCACTTCCACTCGTGCAGGTAACCGCTCTCGACCAGGTCCTTCTTGGCCTTGCGGTACTTTCGGTAGTTCCACCCCAGCTCGTCTTCGGCAACCTTGCCGAGGGGCCCGTCGCAGGCGGACTCGGGGAGCTCCTGGACCGTGAGCAGCAGGATCTTCGCGTCGCTGTCCATCCGGCGGTGACGGATGACGCTGTTCGAAGACTTCGTATAGCCGCGCGTAGGCGCGATAACATGCCGAAGCATTTCTGGTGGACTGCTTTCCACTGGGCGTGAAGGTCCTCGGATGGTGTTGGCGCACCCCCGGGGACCGCTCCATTTACGGAGCGTGATAACACGACTACCGTAGCGCAGACTTTACGGTCCAATGCAACAACTCCGCCTCTACGAACGGATCTTCGAGCGTCGGCCGCGACCGCCAGTCCAACGGCCAGGTCAGCCCGTGCAGCGCCGGAATCCCGACGTACGCCTCACTCCTGCCGCTCCCGCTCAGCGCCCTCGTCGGCGCCGGCCACGCGAAGTCGCCTGCGGCGCGCGGCGGCAGCAGAAAGTACAGGTTCTTCTCGCCCGTGGCCTCGCGGACGATCGGGCCCGCCTGGAAATCCGTGAACGACATGGTCCGGTACGCGACGTCCTCACCGAGGAAGCCCCCGATCCGTACGGCGTCGAAGTGCACGCCCGCGTGACGGAGAGCGTGACCGGTCGCGGGAACCCAAGAGGGTTCGGTGTCAAGCGACTTGCGCAGATTCATGCGGCCAGCTTGGAGGGCGTGGTCTGCTGTGACCAGCGACACAGTCCGTTTGTGCAGGACTGTGCACTCGGGAGGTCGGGTGTGAACAACGAGAAGAAGGGGAGCCCGGGGGCCGCGAAGGCCTTCGGTGCGCTCCTGCGCTTCTACCGCGAGCGGGCAGGCATCTCACAGGAGGCACTGGGCCGGGCGACCGGATATTCCAAGTCCCAGGTGGCCATGATCGAGCGCGGGGAGCGGCGGGCGAAGGGGAACTTCGTCGACATCGCGGAGGAGTTGCTGGGTGCACAAGGTGCACTTCGGGCCGTGGCCGGGGAGGTCACTGCGAGCGGCATCGCCGCCTGGTTCGAGGACTACCTGGAGGAGGAGGCCAAGGCGGCGGGCATCCACATGTACGAGAACCATCTGATCCCTGGGCCGCTCCAGACACCGGAGTACGCGCGGGCCGTCTTCCACTGCGCCGTCCCGGCGCTGGAGGACGAGGAGATAGAGGCCGGCGTCGCGGCCCGGATCAAGCGCCAGGAGCTCTTCACCCGCAGGCCCGCGCCGCTGGTGACCTTCGTCCTCGAGAAGGCCGCGCTGACCAAGCCGCTCGGCGGGCCGGAAGTGCTCCGGAAGAACCTGCTGTACGTGCGTGAGTGCGCCGACCTGCGGAACGTCACCATCCAGGTGATGCCGGAGGACCGGAGGACGCACGCCGGGCTCAACGGGCCGTTCATCCTTCTTGAGACCGAGCGCCGCCAAGGCCAACTCGTCTACGTCGAGGGTCAGGGCGGCAGGTACTTTCTCAGCGAGCAGCCGGACGTGGGGGACTGCTTCGCCCGCTACGGCACCCTGCGGGCACAGGCCCTCACACCGGAGGAATCGGCACAACTCATCGAACAGGTGGCACGAGAGCTATGAGCACCGACCTCAACTGGTTCAAGAGCAGCTACAGCGGCGACCAGGGCGGCAACTGCGTCGAGGTTGCCCTCTCCTGGGCCAAGTCCTCCTACAGCGGCCCCCAGGGCGGCGACTGCGTCGAGGTCGCCTCCTGTGCGGATGCCGTGCACGTTCGGGACTCCAAGGATCTTGCTGTTCCCTCCTTCTCCGTCTCCCCCGGTGCCTGGTCCGCGTTCCTCGACGCCGTCTGATCAACAGATCAGCAGATCGGTAGCGGGCCGAGGCGCCGTACCCTCGGCCCGCTGTCGCCGGTCTTGCTTGCCTTGCTCGCCCTCAGCCGCCCGGCGTGATGGCGTATTCGTCGTACATCCCCTGGACCGCGCCGATCGCCATGACGATGTCTCCGGCGCAGATCCCCAGGCCGAAGAGCAGGAGGCCCAGGGCGAAGGCGGTGTGCCACGTCTTGCTCAGCCGCGCGTACGTGACGGTCACGGTGCCGGGCTTCTTCGGGTGGTAGGCGACCTGGACGGTCGCTGCGCTGCCCTTTTCGTACACGCGACGGTTCGCGCCGTGCAGGTCGGTGTACATGTAGTTGCCCGAACGGCCGAACAGGTCGCTCGTGTTCTCGTACCGCACCGCCTCGACGGTGATGCCGTACCGGGGCAGGTACCACTCGTCGTACGCCATCTTCGTCGCGAAGGCGCCGAACCCGGCGAGAGTCACGCCCACCGGGGCGGTCACCAGGAACGCGATCGCGAGGACCGCCGGGCCCAGGATCCCGACGGTCACGGTCACCGCGACGATCACGAGGGCGGCCACCCACGTCCAGCGCTTGAGCCTGCGCTTGCGCGCGTCCTTGTCGGACTCCGTCAGCGCGCGGACGGTGACGAGGGTCGCGCCGTCGATCTCCCCGGCCTCCCCCGCGTGCGCGGGCAGAGTCGCGTTCACGGCGTCGGCGAACATCGTCGCCGCCGCCTCGCTCACACCCTCGACCCGGTGCACCGCCGGGGCCTTCCCGGCCGGGGCGGTGAGCTCCACGGCGACGGCGCGGCCCTCCGCGCGGATCTGCCGGACGGCCTGGAGCGGGATCCGCGCCTCCTCGGCCGCCCGGCTCAACACCAGGGCGTCACCTTCGGATTGGAGTACGGCTCCGCCGGAGCCGCGCAGGACGGGTATCGGTGAGCTGAGAGACATGGGCGTGATCGTAGGGGCGAGCGAGGGATCGGGCGACTGATCGGGCGACTGTTCACGCGGCTGATCGCGTGGCTGACCGAGCCCCCGGCCGAGGGCAGGGCTGCGGCTACGCTCCTCGGCATGCTGAAACGTTTACCGTTCCCTGAGGATCTGCTCTCCACCGTGGGCACCCCCGCGCAGGTCGAACTCCTGGACAGCAGTCCCCGGTCACGGGTGTGGCGGGTGCGGCTGGCCGACCAGCGGCTGGTGATCGTCAAGCAGATCACCGACGAGGGGGACGCGGACGCCGACGCGGACACGCGCTTCGCGCGTGAACTCGCCGGGCTGCGCCTGGCGGGCCGGCCCTCCGGGCCCGCCGCGACCCGCTCCGTCGCCCCCGCCGTGCTCGCCACGGACCCGTCCTCGCGGGTGATGGTCCTTGAGCACGTGGCCGATCTCGGCAGGACGGACGACTGGATGCCGGGGTACGCCGAGGCGCTCGCCCGGCTGCACGCCCTGACCGGACCCGCCGACGCCGGCGCGCTGCCGGTCGCTTCGGGGCCCACGGACTCGGACGCGGAGTCGTTCCTCGCCCTGGCCAGGGCGCTCGACGTGCCCGTACCGTCCACGGTTCCCGATGAACTCGCCGGGCTCCTTGAGCGGTTGGACCCCACGTCGCACCATGCGCTGCTGCACGGCGACCCCTGCCCCGGCAATGATCTGCGCACCGCCGACGGTGTCCGCTTCGTCGACTTCGAGCGGGCCTCCCTCGGCAACGGTCTGGTCGAACTCGCCTACTTCCGCATCGGTTTCCCCACCTGCTGGTGTGCCATGTCGGTCACCGCGACCCCGCTCGCGGAGGTCGAGGACGTCTACCGGACCACCTGGCGCGGCCTCACCGGGAAGGACGTGCCGGGTGACCTCGCCGACGCGTGCGCGGGCTGGCTGATCCAGGGCGACGCGCTCGTCGAAAGGGCCCACCGAGGGACAGCCGACCAGCTCGCCCGGGTGCCCGCCGAGGACTTCGAGTGGGGCAACGCCTCCGCCCGCGAGCGGCTCGTCCACCGCCTGGGCGTGGTCGCCGGCATGACCCGCGACCACGATCACCTGCACGCCCTCGGCCGCCTCAGTTCCGCCCTGGCCGACCGCCTGCTCGAACGCTGGTCGCAGCTGCGTCCGCTGCCCACGCCTGACACCCGCCCTTGGTACTGAGGGGCCTACTGAGGGGCCTACTGAGGGCGCACCAAGGGTGCTTCTTACGGGGTGAGGACGCCGTTCAGGAAGGGTTCCACGGCTTCGCTCCAGGCCTCCGGGTGTTCGTAGTGGAGGAGATGGCCCGCGTCGGGGATCTCCGCGTACGCCCCGTGGGGCAGGACCCTGACCATCTCCTGGGCCTCGGCGCGGCCCAGTTCGCCGTCGAGGCCGCGGACGACGAGCGTGGGGCAGCGGACCTGGGCGAGCGAGTCCCAGTGGGCGTCGTGGACCCATGTCTCGCGGGAGGTCAGCATCTGCGCCGGGTCGAAGACCGGGCGCCAGCCGTCCGGGTGCTCGGCCATCACCTCGGCGAAGAAGGCGGCCCTGGCGGGGTTCGGGCGCTCGACCCACGGGTCGTCCTCGCCGAACCAGCGGCGGACGGCGTCCAGCGAGGGGAAGGGCGCGGGCCAGCCCCGGAACCAGTCCTGCCAGGCGCGCTGCGAGGCGGCGCCGAGGGCGGAGGCCCGCATGTCGCAGATGACGAGGGCGCGGACCAGGTCGGGGCGCTCGGCGGCGAGCTGCCAGGCGGTGAGGGCGCCCATGGAGTGGCCGACGAGGGTGACCGGGCCGAGGCCCAGCTGCTCGACGGCGGCGGCCGCGTCCGCGACGTACGCCTCGCGGGTGAAGGGGCCGGCGGCCGGCTTCTGGCTGTGGCCGTGGCCGCGCTGGTCGAGGGCGACGATGCGGTGTCGGCCGGTGAGGCGGCGCACGGCGGGGGCCCAGTGGGCGGCGTGGCCCATGAGGCCGTGGAGGAGTAAGACGCCGGAGCCGTGGGCGGCGGCCTGCGGGGCGGTGGGCGTCGGTCCGCCTCGTGGGGCGGACCGGGGGGCGGGCGGCCGCGGGACGGCCTTCAGGTCTCCTTCGCCGGTCAGCGGTGTGTAGTCCCAGGCCGCAAGGCGTACGCCGTCGGCCCCGGTGACGTCGAGTCGTCGCGCCATGTCCCTGGCACCCCCTCTTTCCCGTCGAACCGCATCAGACTATCGAACTCGCATTCGAAAATGCGCTCCTGCCACCCAACACCCCTCGTTCGAGTGACAGGACTCAAGGATTGACTCGCGCCGCCGAGGGGAGATCTTGAACGGGAGGCGGACCTCTCGGGGAAAAGTGGTCCGACGGGAACGACCTTGAGAGCTCGGGGCTCCAGGTCGGAACAGGGGAGGACAGGCCCCGGCGCCGGAAGGCGCCGGGGCCCTCTGTCGTTCATGGGTCCCATCGGCCCGCCCCCCCCTTCCGCGCCCGGCCACGTTCATGCTTTCAGCGTGGCACGACAAGGGGGCGGGCGTGGCGATTCCGCCGTAAACCGGGGCGGACGACGGCGTGTTGACGACACCGCAGCCGTCCCGCGACCCATTCGTGACCGGGGCACTTGCAACCATCGAGGTCCCGCGCGGGTCGATCAGACGTGACCTCCCAGCAAATACTCGTGCAGGGCTCGTCGACCGCCGCCCTCGGACCCGACCACCTCGCGCTCACCGAAGAAGGCGGCCGGGTACGGATCGAGATCCCCTACGCGGCCATCAAACGCGTGGCCATGGCCGACGGCGAGACGCTGATCAGGGTCCTCCTCACCGATCAGGAGACCTACGGGATCCCCGTCGGGAACCCGACCGCCACCGAGGCGTTCCTCACCGCCCTGGAAAAGGCCCTTCCCGAGGAACGGGACCCGGCCGGAAGCGCGTTGGTCGTCACCAAGGAGAAGAAGACCGGCGGGGCCTGGATGCTGTGGAGCACCCTGCTCGCCTTCCTCGGCTACACCGTCTGGGTCGGCGTCGCCTACTACGTCGACATGGCCCTTCTCACCTTCGCGTCGACTCTCGCCGCCCTCTTCGGCCTGGCCTGCCTCGTCAGCGTCGTCGGCAAGATCCGCCACCGGGTCATCTGCGCCCGCCGCGGCATCACTGTCCTCTGCACCCTGCCTCGCCACCCCAACGGATGGCGGGAGCACTTCACCTTCACCGACACCAGCGGGAACGTGCACCACAGCAACGACAAAACGAGCGACCAGAACGGCTATGTCGTCTACGTCCCGGAGCGCCCGAGCATCAACGTCATCCGGAAGCCGCTCGCCTGGCTGCTCGTGAAGTACACCTTCGGCCTGGTCGTCCCGCTCGGGATCCTCGTACTCGGCGTCCTGGGCATCGCGGTCCCCTACCTCTGACGGACGCCGTACGTCCCCGAGGGCTCAGCCCCCAGGGACGTACGGACGCGGACGCGAACGCGTCAGCGCTTCGCGACGAACACGTGCGCCGCGACGTCCGCGTCCAGCTCGGCGGCCTCGCCGCTGCTGCCCACCAGGACACCGCCCGGGGACTCCGTCACCGACACCACGGAACCGGGCTGCACGCCCGCCCTCCGCAGCGTGTACATCAGCTGGGCGTCCGTCTGGATCGGCTCGCCGATGCGGCGCACGACCACCGTCTTGCCGCCGCTCGCGTCCAGGTCCGCGAGGGAGACCATCGAGTCGTCGAGGAAGGCCTCGGCCTCCGCCTTCTCGCCCAGCTCCTCCAGGCCCGGGATCGGGTTCCCGTACGGCGACTCCGTCGGGTGACGCAGCAGCTCCAGCACCCGCCGCTCCACGGCCTCGCTCATCACGTGCTCCCAGCGGCACGCCTCCGCGTGGACCTGCTCCCACTCCAGGCCGATCACGTCGACGAGCAGACACTCCGCGAGGCGGTGCTTGCGCATGACGCGGGTGGCGAGGCGGCGGCCCTCGTCCGTCAGCTCCAGATGGCGGTCACTCGCCACGGCCACCAGGCCGTCACGCTCCATCCGGGCCACCGTCTGGCTCACCGTTGGACCGCTCTGGTCGAGCCGCTCGGCGATCCGGGCACGCATGGGGACCACACCTTCCTCCTCAAGCTCGAGGATGGTGCGGAGATACATCTCCGTTGTGTCGATCAGTCCGGACATACGTGCCCCTCGATGAGTCGTGCGCTGGCCCTGCCCCAATTCTGACGCATCGCGCCGACAACCGGGCCGCACAGGGGTGAGGTGGTATTGACAGAGCAATGGTCCAGACCGCACCGTGATCCGCGACCACGACGAGAAGGAGCCGCCGCCATGGGCGAGAGCAAGCTGGCCGGACAGTTCTTCGACGCCGCGATCGGCCTGCTCCAGCAGGTCCGCGACGGGGACTCCGAAGAGATCGCCGCCGCCGGCGCCGCGATCGCCGAAGCCGTCGCGAACGGCAACCGCCTCTTCGCCTTCGGCGCGGGCCACTCCTCGCTCGCCGCGCAGGACGTCGTCTACCGGGCCGGCGGTCTCGCCCTGATGAACCTGCTCGCCGTCCCCGGCGTCGTCGGCGTCGACGTCATGCCCGCCACGCTCGGCTCCGCCCTGGAGCGCGTCGACGGCCTCGCCGGGGCGGTCCTCGACTCCTCCCCCGCCAAGGCCGGGGACGTCCTGATCATCATCTCCCTCTCCGGGCGCAACGCCCTGCCCGTCGAGATGGCCATGAACGCCCGCGCCCTCGGCCTCACCGTCATCGGCGTCACCTCGGTGGCCTACGCGACGGAGACGAAGTCGCGGCACGTCTCGGGGTCGTACCTCAGGGACCACTGCGACATCGTCCTCGACTCCAAGATCGCCGTCGGGGACGCGGAGCTCACCCACGAGGGCATCGAGGCGCCGTTCGCGCCCGCGTCGACCGTCGTGACCAGCGCGCTCATGCAGGCCACGATGGCCGCCGCCGCCGAGGAGCTCGTACGCCGGGGCATCGAGCCGCCGCTGCTGCGCTCCGGGAACGTGGACGGCGGGCACGAGTGGAACGGCCGCGTGATGACGGAGTACGGGGACCGCATCTTCTTCCGCCACTGAGCGGGGGCCGCGTGACGGGGCCCGTGACGGGGCCGCGTGACGGGGCCCGTGACGGGGCCGCCTGGCGGGTGCGGTCACACCTCCGGTGGCGTGTCGGGCCCCGTTCCCAGCTCCGCCGCGATCCTGGACGCCACCGTCTCCGCGTACGCCACGTCCTCCCGCTCGAAGCCCGGGCGGCAGGCGGCCCGCAGGAACGTCAGGACGCCCAGCGTCCGGCCCCGGGTCCGCAGGACCACGCACAGGGCGTGCGCCGCGTCCCCCGGCCACTGGTGCGCCTCCGCCCACACCTCGGCGGTCCGGCCCGCGCTCGCCCGCACCGAGCCCGCCCGGTCCCACGCCTGGAACGCCGGATGCCTCGGCCCGTACCGAAGCGGGATGCCGCCGCCCACGACCGGCGACGACGGGCCCGGGGCCCCGGGCGGCGTGGCCAGGGCGCGGGTGAGACGGCGCTCCCCGACCACCCGGTCCACCAACGCGTGGTCCGCGAAGCCCGCGAGCGCGAAGTCCAGCAGGACCGTCGCCGCCTCCTCCGGGTCCTCGCACTCGGCGGCCGCCGCACCCGCCCGGTGCAGCTGGCTCCACCGGAACCGCAGCCGGTCCGCCTCGCGCCGCGCGAGCCGCTCCTCCGTCACGTCCTGGAACAGCCAGGCCACACCCAGCGGCACCGGCTCCTCCGCCATCGGCGAGGACAACCGCAGGAAACCGCTGCGCCAGCACCGGCGCCGCTCGCCCTCCGACGTCCGCAGCGTCACCCACACCTCGGCGGGCGACGGCGGCGTACCCTCCGCCAGGACGTGCTGGAGCGCGCCCTCCAGCTCCTCGGCGCCGTGCACGACGACGTCGCCGAGGGGCCGCCCGAGCAGGGCCGTACGCCCCGTCCCGAAGGCGCGGGCCGCGTGGCCGTTGACGACGGCGGGGCGCAGGTCGGCGTCGACGAGGACGACGCCCCAGGAGGCGTCCTCGAAGAGGGCCTCGCTCAGGGCGACCGAACGCTCCAGATCGAGCTGTACGTGGACCTCGCTGAAGGCGCAGTAGACGCCCGCGGGGCTGCCGTCGGCGCCCCGCACCCCGGCGGCCTGGCTCCGCACGAGCACCCGCCCGCCGTCCTTGCGCAGCAACGCCAGCTCGTGGACCTGCCGGCCGGGGCCCTTCATGGCCCCCATCAGCCGCCCGAGGGTCTCCTCGGCGTCCGCACCGCGCGCCGCCCACCCCCCGAACCCGCGCCGCCCGACGGCCTCCTCGGCGGACCAGCCGAGGATCCGCTCGGCCTCGCGGTTCCAGTGTGTGATCGTCCCGTCGGCGTCCAGGGCGCAGAGCGCCGCGTCCATCCCGTCGAGCAACGCGGCCAACAGATCGGCCCCGGCCCCCGGAACGGAGGCGGTGTCACTCGCGGCCCCCGTGAAAGCACTCATCCCGGTACCCCCCATGCTGCGCCCATTCAACTGGAACGTGACGCAGAGCACATCGTCTTCGCCCGAAAACATTGCGCCTGCGGGAGGCGGCAGCGGGCCGACTGGGCATGATTCACCCCCTCCACCCCACCCACTCCATATACGTGTGACTCAGATCACACCCCTGCTTCGCGGGGGCGGGCCGTCCGGTGATCCTCCCTAGGCTTCGGGAACGGACTCGTGAGGTCACTCGCTCCTCGGCGCAAGCCGGAATCCCCTTGCGGGGGTTCGGAGTGACCAGCCCCAGTCATCGTGATCGTCGGATCGGAAGCGGGTGCCTTCGATGGCTACGTTCCCGGCAGGCCGGAAGACCCACCAGGCTGTGCTTCCTCAGCAGCCTGCTCTGGAATCCGCGAGCGCAGACACCCCTGGGAGCAGGGACGAAACGGCTCGCGGACACCTCGCGCCCGCGCGGGGCACCGGTCGGGGACATGGGCGAGGGGAGACCGATGGGCGCGGCACCCGGGCTCGTCGGCGTCACGCCGGACAGGCAGAGAACAGGGGCGGTGACGCCCCGCAGGCAGGGACCGGAAAACACAGCCATCGGGTGTTCGTCCTCTCGCGGGACGGGCTGCCCCTCATGCCGTGTCACCCGGCACGCGCACGCGCCCTGTTGACTCGTGGGCGAGCCGCGGTGGCACGCCACACGCCGTTCACCATCCGGCTGAAGGACCGCAGACGAGTCGACGCCGAGGTCTCAGGCGTCGAGTTGCGGATCGACCCCGGTTCTCGCGGTACGGGCCTCGCGCTCACCGAGACGCGGACCCAGACCTCCGCGGACGGCAGCACCGTCACGGTCCGCCGCGGACTGGTGGCGATCGAGCTGCGGCACCGTGGGCCCCAGATCCATCAGGCGATGGTGCGCCGCGCCGGGTACCGGCGCAGACGACGGTCGACGCGGCTCCGCTACCGGCCTCCCCGGTTCGCCAACCGGGTCCGTCGACCGGACTGGCTCGCACCGTCGCTGCGACACCGGGTCGACTCGATCCGCTCGGTCGTCACCCGTCTTCGCCGGTACGCCCCCGTCGTCGGGATCCACATCGAGGAGAACTCCTTCGACATCCCGGCCCTCAGCGCGGCGGAGGGAAAGGGGGCACTCGGCGGCCACGCACGGCCACGCGTCCGGTCGGGAATGAGCTGCGCCTACTGCGGAGCGTCCGGCGTCCCGCTCGACGTCGACCACATCCGGGCCCGCGCCCGCGGTGGCACCGACCGCCCCGCCAACCTCCTCCTCGCGTGCGTGCCCTGCAACCAGGCCAAGGCGGCCCGTCCCGTCGAGGAGTTCCTGGCCCATCAGCCCGAGCGCCTGGCCGCCGTCCTGAGGCGACGGCGATCACCCCTCGCCGACTCGGCCGCCATGAACGCGACGAAGGCGCAGCTCCTCCAGCTGCTCACGGAGACGGGCCTGCCGGTGCGCTGCTGGCCCGCGTCCCTGACCTCGGCGAATCGCATGACCCGGGGACTGGCGAAGTCCCACACGCTCGACGCGCTCTGCGTGGGACCTCTGGATTCCGACGCCGGAGACACCATCGTCCGCATACCCACCCCCGTGCACGTCTTCACGTCCACGGGTCGCGGGTCCTACGCCCGCACCACCCCGGACCGCTTCGGCTTTCCTCGGCTGGTGCGCCCACGCCGGAAGCGGCACCAGGGTTTCGCGAGCGGCGATCTCGTACAGGCCACCGTCCTGAAGGGCCGTTGGACCGGAGTCCGGACCGGTCGGGTCTCGGTCCGGAGTACCGGTCGGCACAGCGTCGCCACACCCCTCGGGCGGTTCAACGCGTCCCACGAGAACCTGCGTCTGCTCCAGCGGGCCGACGGGTTCGCCTACGCCTGGCGCAGTGAAGCCGAACTCGTCGAATAAATCGGTTGAGCCCGCTGAGCGGAGTTCGTAACGTGTGAGCCACGCCCGAAAGGAGGTGATCCGGAAGTGATTTCTTACCGGACCAGCGAGGTGGCTGCGGGCTAAGGCCTGCACGTCGCACTCTGTGCACCTCGGCAGGCCGAACTGCCGAAGAACAACGCAGTCACCCGACCGTGAGTCGCCGGTATGTCCGGCCGGCTCCCGTCCGAACCTAGGCGGACGGGACCAGACTCACGGTCGTCTGCGTTTTCCGGGGACTGCCCCCCGGTCAGGGCGCCAGTCGTTCCACGCGCCAGGTCACGCCGTTCTCGGGCTCGGCGTTCTCGGTCACGCCGGCCCTCGTCACGCCGGTCCTCGTCACGCCGGTCTCCGGCTCCCGGACGTAGCGCAGGCGGTCGTGGAGGCGGTTCTCGTGGCCCTGCCAGAATTCCACCGTGTCCGGGACGACCCGGATGCCGCCCCATTCCGGCGGGACCGGGACCTGTTCGCCCTCGGGGTAGCGGGTCTCCAGCTCCTCGTAGCGGGCGAGCAGCTCCTCGCGGGAGGCGATCACCGAGGACTGGTGGCTCGCCCAGGCGCCGAGCTGGGAGCCGTGCGGGCGGGTGCGGAAGTAGGCGACGGTCTCGTCGCGGCCGGTGCGGACCGCGCGGCCCGTGACGATGACCTGGCGGGCCAGCGGGTGCCACGGGAAGAGCAGCGAGACGTACGGGTTGGCCGCGAGCTCCTCGCCCTTGCGGGAGCCGTAATTGGTGAAGAAGACGAAGCCGGCCGCGTCGTAGTGCTTCAGCAGGACCGTCCGGGAGGACGGGCGGCCGTCGGGGGTCGCGGTGGCGACGATCATCGCGTTCGGCTCGTGGATCGCCGGGTTCTCCGCGGTCTCCTTGAACCAGCGGGAGAACTGCGCGATCGGCTCGGGCGCGAGGTCGGACACGGACAGCTCCGTCGTGCGGTACTGCTCGCGCATGTCCGCGGGATCCAGGGCGCCGGCCACCGGGTCGGTCACATCGTCGCTCGCGGGATCGGGATCGGCACTCGACACAGGATCGGGATCAGGATCGGCGTTCGTCACGGGATCGGTCACGGGGTCATCCTGCCGCAGCACTTCAGTCTGCCCGGCACCGCCCGGCCTTAATCCTCTCTCGCCGGATCGGCGCAGTGTGCCGGATGTCACGCTTCCCCGCATCATCGGAACCGTACAGACTCTTCCGCTGGATGACTGTTGATTCCCCACCATCGACCACCGCACGGTTGATCGATCATCGATAGAGGAGCCGCCTGATGTCCGACTTCGTACCCGGGCTCGAGGGAGTCGTCGCGTTCGAGACGGAGATCGCCGAACCCGACAAGGAGGGCGGCGCCCTCCGCTACCGAGGCGTCGACATCGAGGACCTCGTCGGCCACGTCTCGTTCGGCAACGTCTGGGGCCTGCTCGTCGACGGCGCCTTCAACCCGGGCCTGCCGGCGGCCGAGCCGTTCCCGATCCCCGTGCACTCCGGTGACATCCGGGTCGACGTCCAGTCCGCGCTCGCGATGCTCGCGCCCGTGTGGGGCCTCAAGCCGCTCCTCGACATCTCCGTCGAGGAGGCCCGCGACGACCTCGCCCGCGCGGCCGTCATGGCCCTCTCGTACGTCGCCCAGTCCGCGCGCGGCCAGGGCATGCCGATGGTCCCGCAGAGCGAGATCGACAAGGCGCAGTCCGTCGTCGAGCGGTTCATGATCCGCTGGCGCGGCGAGCCGGACCCGAAGCACGTCAAGGCCGTCGACGCGTACTGGACCTCCGCCGCCGAGCACGGCATGAACGCGTCGACGTTCACCGCGCGCGTCATCGCCTCCACCGGCGCGGACGTCGCCGCCGCGCTCTCCGGCGCCGTGGGTGCCATGTCCGGTCCGCTGCACGGCGGCGCGCCCTCCCGCGTCCTCGGCATGATCGAGGAGATCGAGCGGACCGGCGACGCCACCGCGTACGTGAAGCAGGCCCTCGACAAGGGCGAGCGGCTCATGGGCTTCGGCCACCGCGTCTACCGCGCCGAGGACCCGCGCGCCCGCGTCCTGCGCCGTACCGCCAAGGAGCTGGACGCGCCGCGCTACGAGGTGGCCGCCGCCCTGGAGAAGGCCGCCCTCGACGAGCTGCACAACCGCCGCCCGGACCGGATCCTGGCGACGAACGTGGAGTTCTGGGCGGCCATCGTCCTCGACTTCGCCGAGGTCCCGGCGCACATGTTCACGTCGATGTTCAGCTGCGCCCGTACGGCCGGCTGGTCGGCGCACATCCTGGAGCAGAAGCGCACCGGCCGGCTCGTGCGCCCGTCGGCCCGCTACACGGGTCCCGGCCAGCGGGACCCGCGCGAGATCGAGGGTTACGCCGACATCGCGGGCTAGGGCTCGTAGGGCCTGTCCGGCGGCCCGGCGGGCGGATCAGGGGCGGCTCCCGGCCGTGACCCGCCCGCCGGTGCTCCGACCCGCCGGGCAGGCGCTCAGGACGCCATGGCCGGGTACGCCTCCGGGTGCAGCAGCAGGTCCGCGTGGTGGCGGGCCGCCACCAGCGGGTGGGCCCGGAGCTTGCCCTTCAGTTCGTTCCGGCCGTACTCGGCGAACAGCGGGTTCGCCGGGTCGGCCGTGACGCCCGGGGCCCTGGAGGCGTACGGGAAGGTCAGCGGCGCGATCCGGGCGTCCAGGCGCGGGTTGTAGAAGAACGGGACGGAGTAGCGCTCCGTCGCCCCGGACGGCGAGACCACGCGGTGGTTCGTCGCGAGCAGGTAGCCGTTCGTGGCCACTTCGAGCAGCTCGCCGAGGTTGACGACGAAGGCGCCCGGCAGCGGCGGCACGTCGTGGAACTCCCCGTCCTCGCGCTGGACCTGGAGTCCGCCGACCTGGTCCTGGAGCAGCAGTGTGAGGAAGCCGTAGTCCTTGTGCGCGCCGACGCCCTGGTCGTCGCCCTCGCCGCTGCTGCCCGGGTAGCGCACCAGCTTGAGGTGCGGGTGGGCGCGCGGGCCGAAGATGTCGTCGTAGAAGTCCGCGGGCGCGCCGATGGACGTCAGGAGTTCGTGGAGCAGTCGCTCGGCGACGCCGCTGAGGCGGTCGATCCAGTGCAGGGCGGCGGTCCGCAGCTCGGGGAGCGCGGCCGGCCACTGGTTGGGGCCTTCGAGCCACCAGTACGGGGCTTCCCAGGGCGCGAGCGTGCGCGCGGGGCGCTCGGCGCCGATGTCGAGCTGGTCGCGCCAGTCGCGGGCGCCCTGCGTGCGCTCGTCGCCGACGCGGGTGTAGCCGCGGAAGTGCGGTGAGTTGATGTTGTCGAGGGCGAGCCGGTCGGCCTCGGGCAGCGCGAAGAAGGCGCGCGTGGCGGAGGTGAGGGCGCGCGTCTCGGCCTCGGTCACGCCGTGCCCTACGAGCTGGAAGAAGCCGACGTCGTGGGCGGCGGAGTGCAGCTGGGCGTGGAGCAGGCGGCGGGCCTGGGGGCCGCGGTCGGCGGCGGAGAGGTCGACGATCGGGAGCTGTGAGGCGTAGGAGGGCCGGATCCGCGAGCCGGGGACCGGCTCGTGCGACCGCGCGCCGCGGGTCGGCCGCGCGGTGGGCGTCTGCGCGCCACGGGTCGGCTGCTGGAGGGAGGACGAGCTGGGAGTCATGTGTGCGTCCGCGGGGTCTACGGGTGCCCGGGGCGGCCGCCAGGGGTGGGGCGGGGGCCACGGGTGCCGGTCGGCTTGGGCTCTGAGCGAGGGACCCGGGCGGCGGGGGCGCGGTGTGGGCGCCGGTGCCTCTGGGTCAGGCGGAGCGGCGACAGCTCATGCTCGTGACGCGGACGAAGTCCACGTGGCGACGGCGTACGAGCGAAGGCATGCGAACAGCGTACTGCGGCGGGCCGCGACGCGGTGTGGCCCGCGTCACGTCCCGGGTCGAGTCGTGGGTCGGGTGCCGGGTCGGGTCGTGGGTCGGGTCGTGGGGCGGGTCCCGGGTCGGGTCGTGGGTCGGGTGCCGGGGCGGGTCGTGGGTCGGGTCGTGGGGCGGGTCCCGGGTCGGGTCGTGGATCGGGTCGTGGGGCGGGTGCCGGGGCGGGTCGTGGATCGGGTCGTGGGTCGGGTCGTGGGGCGGGTCCCGGGTCGGGTGCGGTGCGGGCTCCGGCCCCCGAGCTCCTGGCTCTGGTCAAAACCGTGGGTGTGCGCGAAGATCACCGCCACGCGTGTCACGCGCATGCCAAGCTTCCCGTCGCAGCATCCCACCGCAGGAGGATGTCCATGACTCCCCGCCCCCGCCGCACCCGCCGCACCGCTCGCGGCCTGGTCACCGCGGTCGCCGTCGCCGGCTCGGCCGCCGCCGTCCTGTTCCCGTCCCCGGGGGCCGCCGCGGCCGCACTGCCGCAGGCCCGGGTCTTCATGGTGAACCCCGTGCAGTCCTCCGGCGACCAGTCCCTCGCCGACCACAAGGACGCGGCGAGCGACGTGCCCGCCTCCGCCTACGCCCTCGTCACGCTGCGGAACCTCGACGCGAGCGGCGGCCTGAACGGCAAGTGGGCGAGCGTCCGCTCCGAGACCGGCAAGCCCGCCGCCGTCGCCGACGCCGCCTCGTACGACCGCTCCCAGGACCAGTTCGAGCAGGTCATGGCGTACTTCTGGATCAACGAGGCGCAGGAGTACCTCCAGGGCCTCGGCTTCGGCACCGAGCTGCCCGGCGCGAACGACCGCGTGCAGCCGGTCCGGCTCAACCAGTGGGGCGCCGACAACTCCTACTTCACCGACAAGAAGGGCGAGATCCGCCTCGGCAAGGGCGGCGTCGACGACGCCGAGGACGCGGACGTCATCGTCCACGAGTACGGCCACGCCGTGCACGACGCCCAGGTCCCCGGCTTCGGCACGAACGCCGAGTCCGGCGCGATCGGCGAGGCCTTCGGCGACTACCTCGCCGTCACGGTCGGCGTCAACGCCGCCACCAAGTACAACTGGCCGCTGAAGGCCGACGCGGCCTGCGTGGCCGACTGGGACGCCACCGGCTACAGCGAGGCCCCGCACTGCCTCCGCCGGATCGACGGCACGAAGACGTACGCGGACCGCGAGGGCGAGGTCCACGCCGACGGCGAGATCTGGTCCCGGGCGCTCCTCGACATCCGCACCTCGCTCGGCGTCCGCACGGCCGACCGGATCATCGTCAACGCGCAGTTCGGCTTCGCGCCCGACACCAGCTTCCAGGACGCGGCCCTGACGACGGTCGCGACGGCGGAGCGGATGTACGGCAAGGCCGCGGCGGACGCGGTACGGGACGCCTTCCGCGCGCGGGAGATCCCGGGCGTCTAGAAGGTCCCTGAAACTCACGGTGCGGGGCTGTCCGGCGATGAGCCGGGCAGCCCCTTTCCCGTATGTGCGCGACCGCCGGTCGCGGAAACCGGCCGCGCGGAAACCGGTCGCGCGCAGGACGTCTCGCGGAGGACGTCGCGCGGAGGACGTCACGCCGAGGACGTCGCGCGCAGGACGTCGCGTCCCTGAGACGCCTCCTTCCGTCCCGGCAGGACGACCTGGGACGCGTCCGGGACGCCGGGACGGGCCGAAGGCCCGCCAACCGGTCCTAGGTTCTGGGCTGTTGAGCCGGGGCAGACATCGCCCCGAATCACCGGTGACTCGCCGCCAGGAGAAGGAGCCCCCATGACATCCCTCGGATTGCCGTCCACCGGACCGGGCCGCCGCTCGGTCCTCACCGGCGCGTTCGCCGTCACCGCCGGAGTCCTGCTGCCGTTCGGGCCGGCAGCCGGGACGGCACGGGCGGCTGTGGCGGGGCCGGTGATCGCGGACTGCGCGGCCTGGGCCGCGCGACCGCCCAGCAGCCCTGTCAAGACTCTCGCCACCCCGCCGCACAAGATCATCGTCCATCACACCGCCACACCGAACACCACCGACTACTCCACCGCCCAGGCGTACTCGCTGGCCCGCGCCATCCAGAACGACCAGATGGACCAGCGCGGCTGGATCGACACCGGCCAGCACTTCACCATCAGCCGCGGCGCCCACATCCTCGAAGGCCGCCACAACAGCCTGGCCGCCCTCCAGGCCGGCACGCAGCAGGTCGAGTCGGCGCACACCTTCGAGCAGAACACGGTCGCCATCGGCATCGAGAACGAGGGCACCTACTCCACCGTCGAGCCCCGCAGCGTCCAGTACGCGGCGCTCGTCGAACTCTGCGCGCACATCTGCCGCCAGTACGGTCTCCGCTCCTACCAGATCTACGGACACCGGGACTTCAACGCCACCGCGTGCCCGGGCGACCGCCTGTACGCGCTGCTGCCGCAGCTGCGCCGCGACGTGGCCGCCAAGGTCGGCGGCGACCCGGTCGCACCCGTATGGACGACCGTCCGCCGGGGTGACAGCGGCGTACGGGTCCGCGCGCTCCAGCACCTGCTGCTCCGGCGCGACAGCACCGCCCTCACCGTCGACGGCTCCTTCGGCCCGGCGACGGAGGCCGCCGTACGGGAGCTCCAGACCGTCGCCCACGCGACCATCGACGGCGTCGCGGGCAACCAGACCTGGCACCAGCTGGTCCTGCCCGTCCGGCAGGGCGACGCGGGCGAGGCGGTGAAGGGCGTCCAGACCCTGCTCAACGCCGCCTCGTTCCCCGCCACCGTGGACGGTCTGTTCGGCCCCGGCACCGCGTCCGCCGTGACGAACTTCCAGAACGCCCGCGGGCTGCCGGCCGACGGGGTGGCCGACGCCCGCACCTGGGCCCGGCTCCTCGCGTAGGGCCCGCTCCTCGCGTAAGGCCCGCCGGCCCGGCCTGTCTTCCCGCCTTCCCTTCCCGCCTTCCCTTTCCGCCTTCCCTTCCCGCCTTCCCTTTCCGCCTTCCCTTTCCGCCTTTCACCGCAAGGAGACCAACCGAGTGACGCCATCCCTCACCGGCACCCACCTCGCCCGGCTCGGGCTGCTCTTCGCCACGATCGTGTCCCTGGTACTCGGCCTGGGCGCACCCGCCCAGGCGTTCGGCGGCGCCTTCGTCCCCACCCAGAGCAAGGGCAACCGCGGCACCGACGTCGTCGCCCTCCAGTACCTCCTCAACGCGCACGGCAAGAACCTCACCGCCGACGGCGTCCTCGGCTCCGGCACCGACACCGCGATCCGCGAGTTCCAGACCGCGAAGAACCTCGGCAGCGACGGCATCGTCGGCCCGAACACCTGGAACGCGCTCTTCGTCACCGTCCGCGAGGGCAACAGCGGCAACGCCGTGAAGGCCGTCCAGTCCCTGCTCAACGCCAAGCGCGGCGCGGGCCTCACGGTCGACGGCGCGTTCGGGCCGGGCACCGCCAGTGCCGTACGCACCTTCCAGAGCCACGCCGGCCTCGGCGCCGACGGCGTCGTCGGGCCGCTGACCTGGACCAACCTCCTCTGGCACTACGAGTACGCCGACTTCAACGCCGGCAGCCTCTGCGACCAGAACCCCGACGGCAACGCGTCCGCCAACTGGGGAACCGCCGCGGCCGTCGCCCAACTGGAGGCGGCCGCCCGCTCCTTCACCGCCACCGGCAACGGCAAGGTGCCGGTCGGTGACATCAGCTTCGAGCACGGCGGCACCATCAGCGGCCACGCCAGCCACCAGGTCGGCCTCGACGCCGACATCTGGCCCGTGCGCACCGACTCCGCCCAGTGCACCGGCTCCCGCATCACCTGGCAGTCCGGCGCCTACGACCGGAACGCGACCCGCGAGCTGGTCAAGGCCCTCCGTGCCGCCGCCCCCGGGCACGTCAAGTTCATCTACTTCAACGACCCCCAGCTCATCGCCGAAGGCCTGACCGTCCAGTACCCGAACCATGACAACCACCTGCACATCCGGTACTGCGAGCAGGTCCACCCCAACGGGAGCTACGCATGCTGACCACTTCGACCGCGCCGACCGCGCCGACCGCGACGGTCGCCGCCCGGCGGATCCTGAGCACCGCGGGAACGGTGTTCGCCGTCCTCCTGGCCGCGGTCCTCGGCGGTCTGCTGACCGCCCCCGCCGCCCAGGCGGCCGACTGGCCCCTGGTCCGCATCGGTGACTCCGGCGCCCAGGTGACCACCGTGCAGCACCTGTTGACCGCGCACGGTCAGGCGACCACCGCCGACGGCGCCTTCGGCTCCGGGACCGAGAGCAAGGTCAAGAGCTTCCAGAGCGCCAAGGGCCTGTCGCCGGTCGACGGCATCGTCGGCGCGATGACCTGGTCCAAGCTCATCGTCACGGTACGCAACGGTGACAGCGGCTCCGCCGTCAAGGCGGTCCAGGTCCAGCTCAACCGGTACGGCAGCGGCCTGACCGTCGACGGAGCGTTCGGCCCCGGCACCGACGCCAAGGTGCGGGCCTTCCAGCAGTCCAAGAACCTCAGCCCGGTCGACGGCATCGTCGGCCCGGCGACCTGGCAGGCGCTGGTCTCCGGATCCGGCGGCGGCTCCGGCGGCGGGGACGGCGGCACGCTGCTCACCCACGCCCAGGCGTCCGAGCTGTTCCGCAGCGCGGGCGGCATCACCTGGACGTCGTCCGGGAACTGCTCGGACCGCAACAACAGCACCTGCACCTCCTTCGACGGCCTGCGCCGCGCCTCCGCCGACGGCGCCATCGCGCTCCAGCGGGCGAGCCACTGCTCGCTGACCATCACCGGCGGTACGGAGACCGGCCACGTGAGCGGGACGTACAGCCACTGGAACGGCTACAAGATCGACTTCGCGTTGAGCAGCTGCCTGACCAACTACGTTAAGGCCACGTTCCCGTTCATCGGCAACCGCGCCGACGGCGCCCCGCAGTACAAGTCGGCGTCCGGCAACATCTACGCCCTGGAGATCAACCACTGGGACGTCGCGTTCCTGGGCTGACCACTGACTGCTGACCCCCGCCTGTGGGCGTGGAGCGAAAGGGCGCGCGCTGACGAGCACGCCGCTGGCGGCCGGGAACGTAGCGTGACCGTCCGCCGAGTACGCCTGGCGGGTGTGTGGACGGCCTACAGCAGGC
>NZ_JBSGTX010000054.1:2774-64302 GCF_053607625.1 Streptomyces sp. NPDC055103 | reverse complement strand
TGCAGGGGGGACCCTGTGGGAGAGTAGGACGCCGCCGAACAATCATTGTGGGAAAGCCCCGCACCTTATGGTGCGGGGCTTTTCTGCGTTCAGGGCCGTATTCCTTTCGGTGTGCGGGCCGAAGGTGGGATACGCCTCTCTCAGAGGCGGCCGGCTGCTTTCAGGGCGAGGTAGGCGTCGGCCAGGGACGGGGCGAGCGTGTCGGGGGAAGCGTCGACGACGGTGACGCCATGGCGACGGAGCTGGTCCGCCGTACGGTCACGCTGGGACTGGGTCTGGGTGGCCGCGGCGGCTTCGTAGACTCCTTCGAGGGTGCCGCGCGCGCCTGCCATGGCGGCGATCCGCGGATCGCCGACCGAGGCCACCAGGACCGTGTGGCGCTGGGTGAGCTGAGGTAGTACCGGGAGGAGGCCCTCTCCGATCGGGGCCGCGTCGAGAGCTGTCAGAAGGACGATGAGCGAGCGGCGCGGGGCGCGGGACAGGGCCGTGGCGGCGAGGCCGCGGGCGTCCGTCTCCACCAGCTCCGGTTCGAGCGGGGCGAGGGCGTTGACCACCGCGGGCAGGACATCGCTCGCGGACCGGCCCTGGACCTGAGCGCGGAGGCGACGGTCGTAGGCCACCAGGTCCACGCGGTCGCCGGCTCGGGAGGCGAGCGCGGTGAGGAGGAGAGCGGCGTCCATCGCGGCGTCCAGCCGGGGGACGTCGCCGACGCGGCCGGCCGAGGTACGGCCGGTGTCGAGCACGATGAGGATGTGGCGGTCGCGCTCGGGGCGCCAGGTCCGGACGGCGACCGCGGTCTGGCGGGCGGTGGCACGCCAGTCGATCGAGCGGGTGTCGTCGCCCGGGACGTACTCGCGGAGGCTGTCGAACTCGGTGCCCTCCCCACGGGTCAGCACGCTGGTGCGGCCGTCCAGTTCGCGGAGGCGGGCCAAGCGGGACGGCAGGTGCTTGCGGCTCGTGAAGGGCGGGAGGACGCGGACCGTCCAGGGGGCCTCGTGGTTGCCCTGTCGAGCGGCGAGGCCGAGGGGGCCGTATGAGCGGACGGTGATGCGTTCGGCTCGGCGGTCGCCCCGGCGGGTGGGGCGCAGGCTCGTGATGAGGCGGCGGCGCTCCCCGGCCGGGACCGTGAGTTTCTGGCGGGACGCGGCCTGCTCGGTGCCAGGGAGCCAGCTGCTGGGCGGCCAGGCGTCGCGGAGCTTGGCGCGGAGCCGGCGGCGGGACGTGTTGGTGACCGTGAGCTGGACTTCTGCCGCGTCACCGAGTCGAACGGATGTGTCACCACTTCGGGTGAACTGGAGCGTTCGTACTGGCGCGGCCAGGGCGTAGTCGCACAGAATTGCTAGTGAGAGGGGCGCGTTCACCGCGAGCATCCCCGTCCAGCTGGGGGCGAGGATGCCGACGGGGAGCGATCCGAGGGCGGCGAGCAGCGCGGTTCGTCCGGTGAGGGCCATGGGGCGCTCTTCTCAGCGGGGGACGGGGACGTGGGCGAGGATCGAGTTGATGACGGAGTCACCGGTGACTCCCTCCATCTCGGCCTCGGGCCGCAGGTGGATGCGATGACGCAGGGTGGGCAGCGCGAGGGCCTTCACATCGTCCGGGGTGACGTAGTCCCGGCCGGTGAGCCAGGCCCAGGCGCGGGCGGTGGAGAGCAGGGCGGTGGCACCTCGGGGGGAGACCCCGAGCGTGAGCGAGGGGGATTCACGCGTGGCACGACAGATATCGACGACATAGCCGGCGATCTCGGGGGAGACCGCGACCTTGGCCACGGCAGCCCGGGCGGCTTCGAGTTCGGCGGGACCCGCGACCGGACGGACACCGGCGGCCTTCAGGTCGCGGGGGTCGAAGCCCTCGGCGTGACGTGTGAGGACCTGGATCTCGTCGGTGCGTGAGGGCAGAGGAACCGTCAGCTTCAGGAGGAAGCGGTCCAGTTGGGCCTCGGGGAGGGGATAGGTGCCCTCGTACTCGACGGGGTTCTGGGTCGCAGCGACCAGGAAGGGGTCAGGGAGGGGCCGCGGAGTGCCGTCGACCGTGACCTGACGCTCCTCCATCGCCTCCAGGAGGGAGGACTGGGTCTTCGGGGGCGTGCGGTTGATCTCGTCGGCCAGCAGCAGGTTGGTGAAGACCGGGCCCTGTTGGAAGGAGAACTCAGCGGTCCGGGTGTCGTAGACGAGGGAGCCTGTGACGTCGCTCGGCATGAGGTCGGGGGTGAACTGGACACGCTTGGTGTCGAGTTCGAGGGCGGCGGCGAGCGAGCGGACCAGCAGGGTCTTGGCGACTCCCGGCACTCCTTCGAGGAGGACGTGTCCCCGGCAGAGCAGGGCGACGACGAGACCGGTGACGGCGGGGTCCTGGCCGACCACGGCCTTCGCGATCTCGGTGCGCAGGGCCTCCAGGGAGGCGCGGGCGCTGTCCGAGTTCGTATCGGTCTCGGGGGTCGGGGCGCTCATGAAGTGCGTACCTCTCTTTCGAGGGCGTCGAGTTGGTCCGCCAGGCGGATGAGAGTGGCGTCGTCGGCGGGAGCCGGGCCGAAGAGGAGGGTCCTGGGATCCGCGGTGGTCTCGGGGAGACGGGCGGAGAGCGCGGGGAGGAGGCGCTCGGGGGAGTGGGCGTCCTGGACGGGGACGCCGAGGAGCGGGGCGATGCGGGTGCGGGTCGCCGCGCGGAGGACGGTGGCGGCGCGGTCGCGGGCGTTCGCCTTGCGGTAGAGGCGAGCGCGGCCCTCGGTGGTCTCCGAGGCGCGGACGGCGACGGGGAGGTGCTCGGTCACCAGGGGGCCGAGGCGGCGGCCGCGCCAGATGGCGGCGAGCAGGGCGGCGAGGGCGAGTTGGAGTGTGCCCCACAGCCAGCCGGAGGGGATGAGAGCGAGGAAGTTGTCCGTGGTGTCGCCGGCGGGTGCGTCGGTGGTGGCCGAGGTGTCGGCGAGGGAGGGGAGGTACCAGACGAGATGGGGCTGGGAGCCGAGGAGTTGCAGGGCGAGCGAGGCGTTGCCCTGCTGGTCGAGACGGTTGTTGTAGAGGATGTCGGGCGAGCCGAGGAGGACCGTGTCGGTGGTGCCGTTGTCGCGGGGGAGGCGGACCAGGGTCGGTCTGCCGTCGGCGGGGTAGCAGGCGTCGGCGTCGGTGCCGGGGGTGACGACGTAGCGTTCGCCGCCGAGCTCGACGCTGCCGGCGCGGGTGGCGGCGGGCAGGGTGCAGGAGGGGACGCGGTTCGCCACCGGGGAGTCGGCGGCTGTGGTGACTTCCGGGGCCAGAGTGGAGAGGGAGGCGGGGCCGGCGCCGAGGAGGACGGTGCGAGCCGTGGAGTTGGCCATTGTCGCGCGCAGGGCGACTTGTTGAGCGTCCGTCAGCAGGTCGGGAGTGGTGACCAGGAGGGTGGATCGGGGGTCCGTCGCGGCGGTGGCTTCTTCGAGTGTGGTGGCGGTGGTGACCGTGACGCCGCGGTCCCTGAGGAGCTCGGCGACGGCGCGGCTGCCGGTGGGGTCCGCGGAGCGGGGATCCAGGGCGCCGTGGGATTCGGTGGAGCGGACGGTCGCGAGAGCGAGGCCGCCGATGAGGATCAGGGCGAGGACGAGGGCGGCGCCGCGGGCGCGGGTCCAGATCTGACGGGCGGACAGGGCGGTCGAGGTGGACTCGACGGCCGGTCGGCTCATGAGGGCGCCCCTGAGGAAGCGGTGTCGAGGGTGGGGCGGGTCCGCTCCAGGGCGGTGTCCAGGTCCTCGATGCGGCGGTACGCGGGCTCGTCGGCGGTGCGGCCGCCGTATGTGACGTCGTCGAAGGCGCGGGCCGCGAGACGCAGGTCGTCCGCGTGGGAGGGAAGCGAGCGGCCAGCCTCGGCGGCGGCCTCGTCGGCGGTGCGACCGGGACGGGGGTCGAGCAGGGCGCGCTCTTCGAGGGAGCGGACGATGGCCCGCATCCGTTCCTGGACGGCCGCGTTCCAGTGGCCGGCGGCGGCGTGGCGGGTGGCGGCCGCGCGGTGCTCGTCGGCGGTTCGGGGGCCGTTGTCGAAGAGGGAGTCACCGGCCGCGCCCGGTGACCGTCGGGGAGTACCGAGGCGCCACCACAGGGCGGCGACGAGGGCGATGACGACCAGGACGACGGCGACGAGGCCCACGACGCCGCCCGGGGTGGCTCCGGAGGCGGCGCTGAACAGGTCGTCGATCCACTCCCAGAAGCGGTCGAGGCCGCGCTGGAGGAGGTTCGGATCGTTCGCGTGGTACATCGGATCGGACAGCTCCCGCTCCGCCGCCTCACGGGCGGGGACGCGGGAGATGTCCACCAGTACGTCGCCGTCGGCGCGCAGGAGCGTGCGTGGTGCGGTCGTTCCCCCCGGGACCGTCACGGCATCAGCCCCCGAGGGTCTCGTCGCCCGCGGTGGGGCCGTAGCCGGGGAGGCCGGCGGCCCGGGCCAGTTCGAGGTCCAGGGCTTCGCGGCGGATGCGCTGGTCCACGTAGAGGAAGACCGTGACGCCCGCCGAGATCGGGTAGGTGATCGCGCTGCTGAGTACGCCGCCGATGCCGGTGGCGATCAGGAACGGCCAGCCGAAGGTGGTGGTGGAACCGGTGAGCAGGCCGGAGAAGCCGTCGCCGTCGACCGCGATGCCGATGATGACGAACGGGATCGAGACGATCATGGCGAAGACGAAGATCAGCAGCTGGGTGAGCAGGGTGATGCCGAAGATCCGCCACCACGAGCCCTCCACCAGCTTGGCCGAGCGCTTCAGCGACGTCATGATGCCCTGGCGCTCCAGCATCAGGGCGGGGGAGGCGAGGCTGAAGCGGATGACCAGCCAGACCATCGTCGCGGTGGCGCCGAGTCCGAGGAGCAGGACCAGGGCCACGCCGGCGGCGCCGCCGATCAGGAGACCGGGCAGCAGGCCGACGAACAGGATGCCCGCGCTCAGGGCCGCGATCAGCAGGGTCAGTCCGACGAGCTGGAGCAGGCGCGGACGGGCCTCGCGCCAGGCGTCGCCGACCGAGACCGGGCGGCCCACGACGGCGCGGCTGATGACGACGGTCAGCAGGGCGGCGCAGGCCAGGGAGGCCATCAGCGTCACGAGCAGGGCGGGGGCGAGCCCGACCAGGGAGTCCTGGGCCGACTGGACCGAGTACTCCAGCTGCTCGGCGGGTGTCGCGTCGGGGTTGAGTGCCGGCGTCGCGGGGACGAGGTACCGCTCGGCCAGGATGCTGGCGATCTGGGAGATCACCGCGACCGTGACCGAGATGGACAGCACGGTGCGCCAGTAGGTGCGCAGGGTCTTCACCGAGCCGTCGAGGATCTCGCCCATGCCCAGGGGGCGCAGCGGGATCACGCCCGGCTTCGCGGCCGGCGGCCTGCCCCAGTTGGTGTTCGGGGGCGGGGTTCCCCAGTTCCGGCCGGGGGCCGGGGGCGGCGTCTGGCCGGTGGGCGGGGTCCACCGGCCGGCGGGCGGCTGGTCCTTGGACCACTGAGGGGCGGAACCGTTCGCGTCGACGGGGGTGGTGGGCCGGGGGATCCCGGAACCGTCCTGGCCGTCGGAGGGGGCGGATCCGGGCGAGGTCCAGCCCGGAGTGTCGTTCACGGTCGTCCACCTCGGGGAAATGGTCGCGGTGCCGGATCGGCGAAACCGGCTCGGTCACGGCGGCCGACACCTGGCTCGGCGGCGGGCCGGGTGCCATCGTGCCACGCGGGGCCCGCCCGTGGGCGGGAGCGGCCGTCTCGTTCGTACCTTTGCCCGGACCTTCATTGTCCGGGCGGTAGGCGGCACACTGTGCGAATGCCCGACCAGGACGCGCGATCCGTGCGACGGCGGGCCGAGAGGCGCGCGATCCACGAGGTCGCGGCCCGAGCTGGGGGAGACGCTGTGGGACAGGTCACGGCAGGTAACGATTGGCTAATGGGATGATGTCGATATGAAGGGACGCGTTCTTGTCGTCGACGACGACACCGCACTGGCCGAGATGCTCGGCATCGTGCTGCGGGGTGAAGGGTTCGATCCGTCGTTCGTCGCGGACGGTGACAAGGCGCTTGCCGCATTCAGGGAGGCCAAGCCTGACCTGGTGCTGCTGGACCTGATGCTGCCCGGAAGGGACGGCATCGAGGTGTGCCGGCTCATCCGGGCCGAGTCGGGTGTGCCGATCGTCATGCTCACCGCGAAGAGTGACACCGTGGATGTGGTGGTGGGCCTGGAGTCCGGGGCCGACGACTACATCGTGAAGCCGTTCAAGCCGAAGGAGCTCGTCGCCCGTATCCGGGCACGGCTGCGGCGGTCCGAGGAGCCGGCGCCGGAGCAGCTCACCATCGGTGACCTGGTCATCGACGTGGCCGGGCACTCCGTGAAGCGGGAGGGGCAGTCCATCGCCCTGACCCCGCTCGAGTTCGATCTGCTCGTCGCGCTGGCGCGGAAGCCGTGGCAGGTGTTCACCCGTGAGGTCCTGCTGGAGCAGGTCTGGGGCTACCGGCATGCGGCCGACACCCGGCTGGTGAACGTGCACGTCCAGCGGCTGCGCTCGAAGGTCGAGAAGGACCCCGAGCGCCCGGAGATCGTGGTGACCGTCCGTGGCGTCGGTTACAAGGCGGGACCGAGCTGACATGAGCAGAGGCAGTACTGCTCCGCAGCCCGGGGACCCGGGAGACCGTACGGGGCGGGCTGCCGGACCGGGGCGGGGGGGCCCGCGTTTCGGCCGTCTGCTGGGCGGGCGGCTCCTCAACGACGGGGCGCCGGGTGGACCGGTGTTCCGGCTCCTCGCGCGCTGGGTCCGTCGACCGCTGCTGCCCGCTGTGCGGCTCTGGCGGCGGAACATCCAGCTCAGGGTCGTCGCGGGCACCCTGCTGATGTCCCTCGGAGTGGTGCTGCTGCTCGGCCTCGTCGTCATCGGGCAGGTCCGCAACGGGCTGCTCGAGGCCAAGGAGAGGGCCGCGCAGAGCCAGGCGGCGGGGGGGTTCTCCGCCGCGCAGGACCGGGCGGCGACCACGCCGTCGGCGCCCGGCCAGCAGGACGGCGCGCGGACCGGCGTGTCCGTGAACTGGCGCTCCACGCTCGTCGAGCAGCTCGCCAGTGGCGGGCAGAGCGCCTACAACGTGGTCGCGCTCTCCCTCGACAGCGGTGACACCGCGAGCCGCGGCGCCCGCGCCTCGGGCGAGGTCGACCCCACCACGAGCATCCCCGCCGACCTGAGGCACTCCGTCGCCCAGGGGGCGAACACCTACCAGAAGTCCACCCGGATCCACTACACCAGCGGCAAACCGTCCGAGGCCGGGCTGGTGATCGGCAAGCGGCTGAACGACGCCGACGGCACCCCGTACGAGCTGTACTACCTCTTCCCACTGACGCAGGAGGAGGACTCGCTCACCCTCGTCAAGGGCACCCTCGCGACCGCCGGGCTGTTCGTCGTCGTGCTGCTCGGCGCCATTGCCTGGTTCGTGGTCCGGCAGGTCGTCACGCCCGTCCGGATGGCCGCGGGGATCGCCGAGCGGCTCTCGGCCGGCCGTCTCCAGGAACGGATGAAGGTCACCGGCGAGGACGACATCGCGCGGCTCGGCGAGGCCTTCAACAAGATGGCCCAGAGCCTCCAGCTCAAGATCCAGCAGCTGGAGGAGCTGTCACGGATGCAGCGGCGGTTCGTCTCCGACGTCTCGCACGAGCTGCGCACCCCGCTGACCACGGTCCGGATGGCAGCCGACGTCATCCACGACGCCCGGGTCGACTTCGACCCCGTCACCGGGCGTGCCGCCGAACTTCTCGGCGATCAGCTCGACCGTTTCGAATCGCTGCTCTCGGACCTTCTGGAGATCAGCCGCTTCGACGCGGGAGCGGCGGCTCTGGAGGCCGAGCCGATAGACCTGCGCCAGGTCGTGAGCCGGGTCATCGGCGGCGCCGAACCCCTCGCCGAGCGCAAGGGCACCCGGATCGTCGTCGTCGGCGACGACCAGCCCGTGGTGGTCGAGGCGGACGCCCGCCGGGTGGAGCGGGTGCTGCGCAATCTCGTCGTCAACGCCGTCGAGCACGGTGAGGGCCGGGACGTGGTGGTGAAACTCGCCGCAGCGGGCGGGGCCGTCGCCGTCGCCGTCCGCGACTACGGGGTCGGACTCAAGCCGGGCGAGGCGACCCGGGTCTTCAACCGTTTCTGGCGCGCCGACCCCGCCCGTGCCCGCACCACCGGCGGTACGGGCCTCGGCCTGTCGATCGCGGTGGAGGACGCCCGGCTGCACGGCGGCTGGCTGCAGGCCTGGGGCGAGCCCGGTGGAGGTTCGCAGTTCCGGCTGACCCTGCCGAGGACCGCGGACGAGCCGCTGCGCGGCTCCCCGATGCCGCTGGAGCCCGAGGACTCCCGGCGCAATCGCGAGCAGGCCGCCGCCGGGCTCGTACAGGAGAACGCGCGCCGAGTGGCGGTTCCGGCGCAGCCCGCCGGGGACCGGCCGTCGCTCCCCGGACCGCCGAGGCTGCCCGCGTCGCCGCGGGCGACCGTCGACCCGACGGCCCTGCCGGGCAGCGGAGCCCGGGTGGTGCCGCGAGCGGCGACGGACACCGACGGCGGTGCGGTCGGCACGGCGACGGCCGGGGGAACCAGGAACGCGGAGCGGGAGGACGGGACACGTGGGCGCTGACTCCCGAGAGGGGCGCGCGGGGCGGGGCCGGAGCGTTCGGGCGGTGGTGCTCGCCGCATGCGGCGGGCTTGTCGTCACCGGGTGCGCGACGATGCCCGACAGCGGGGAAGTACAGCCGGTGAAGGGGGCGAACCCCGGCGACTCGCAGGTGCGGGTCTACGCCGTCGCCCCGCGGGCGAACGCGGATCCGGACGAGATCGTCGACGGCTTCCTGGAGGCCATGACGAGTGACGACCCCGGCTTCGCCACCGCCCGCAAGTACCTGACGGCGAAGGCCGAGCGGAGCTGGAAGCCCGAGCAGAGCATCAGCGTGCTCACCACCGCGCCCGCCCGCGACCCGGCCGACCGCAATGCCGACCCGGACAACCAGGGCCGTGCCTACCCGCTCTCCGGCCGGAAGATCGCGACGGTGGACGCCCGGCACGCCTATCAGCCGATCAGCCCCGCCAAGTACCTCCAGTCGATCCACGTCGTGCAGCAGCCCGCCGCGGACGGCAAGGGCAAGGAGTGGCGCATCGACAGCCTGCCGCCCGGCCTGGTGCTCGGGGAGGCCGATTTCCTGCGCAACTACCGGTCGGTCAACAAGTACTACTTCGCCTCCCGGGAGGACTGGCTCGTCGCCGACCCCGTCTACATCCGGCAGCGGCAGGACCCGGTCACCCGGATGGACCCCGTGACGCAGACGGTCAAGGCGCTGCTCGAAGGGCCGACGAACTGGCTGAAGTCGGCCGTCGACTCGCAGTTCCCGTCCGGTACGGAGCTGAAGCCGGGGGTCACCTCGCTGGCGACGGACGACCAGTCCACGCTGAAGGTGCCGCTCAACGCCCGGGCCGACCGGGTCAGCGGCGAGGCGTGCCGGCGGATGGCGGCGCAGCTGCTCTTCACCCTGGGCGACCTCACCTCCGTACGCGTCGAGCAGGTCGAGCTGCAGAACTCGGGCGGCGGGGCGTTGTGCCGGCTGGGCAAGGGGCAGGCGGCCGAGTTCGCGGCGGTCCGCAGCACCGGGTCGGAGGAGAACCCGTACTTCGTCGATGAGCACGGCAAGCTGATGATGCTGACGGTCCGGGAGAAGGAGGCCGCCGCGCCGACCGCGGTGCCGGGGCCGTTCGGCAGTGGGGCGACGCCGCTGACCTCGGTCGCGGTCGACCGCGGCGAGACCCGGGCCGCCGGGGTCGGGGCGAACGGACGCGATCTGTTCGTCTCCTCGATCACCACGGAGCAGGATCCGCTGCCGGCGGTGCTGACGAGCAAGGCGGCCCGGCCCACGGACCGGCTCTCCGCACCGAGCTGGGACGGCCGGGGCGACCTCTGGGTCGCCGACCGCAACCCCGCGGCGTCCCACCTGTGGATGGTGCCGGGCGGCTCGGGTGATCCCGTCGAGGTCCGTACGCCGTGGCTGGTGGAGGGCATGCGCGTGGAGGCCCTGCGGGTCTCGGCGGACGGGGTACGGATCGCCCTGCTGGTCAAGCAGGGGGAGCGCACCACCTTGCAGATCGGCCGTGTCGAGCGGCAGAAGGCGGGGGCGGAGCCCGCGGTGTCGGTCGTCGACCTGCAGCCCGCCGCGCCGCGCATGGAGTCGGTCACGGCCGTCTCCTGGGCCGGGCCGAGCCGGCTGGTCGTCGTCGGCAAGGAGGCGGGTGGCGTCCAGCAGATCCGCTACCTCCAGACGGACGGCTCGACCTCGGCGAGCTCGGTGCTGCCCGGCCTGAGCGGCGTGACCTCGGTCGCCGCGCCGAACGGCGACGGGACGCCGGTGGTGGCGAACTCCGGGAACGACGGCATCGTCCGGCTGGCGCCGGGGACGAACTGGCAGCCAGTGGTCAAGGCCAGCGCCTCGCCGGTCTACCCCGGGTAGGGGCGCGGGAGGGGCGGGTCGTAGGGGCCTGCTGGGGGAGTGGGACGGTCCCTCGGGGCCGGGGCCTCCGGGGCCTGGGCCGGGTCCTCCGTGCTCGTGTCGCGGGGGTGGTCCGCAGGCCGTGTCGCGGGGCGGATGACGCAGGCCGTCCCGTACCCCGGGCTGGGGCGACCTGACGGACTCGGGGCGGTCCGGTGAGGCTTTCCTCATGGGTTCGTCGCGACGGCCTTCCGTGGGCCTCGTGTCGCGCCGTTCGGCCGGCTGGGGACGGCGGGCGAACGGTTTTCCACAGGGGTGGTCCGCGGCGGCGGGAGCGCGCACAGTGGAGTCATGCGGGGGTGGTGGCGCGAGATCTCCGGGCTGGTGCTGCCTGTCGCCTGTGGAGGCTGCGGCAGGCCGCGCACCGTCCTGTGCGCGGAATGCGCGGGCGCGCTGACCGGGACCGGGCCGCGCAGGGTGCGGCCGGAGCCCGAGCCGGCGGGGCTGCCGGTGGTCCACGCCGTCGCGCCGTACGCCGATTCCGTACGGGAACTCCTCCTCGCTCACAAGGAGCGCGGGGCACTGGCGCTCGCCGGGCCCCTGGGCGAGGCGCTCGCCGCCGCCGTGACGGCCGCCGCGGGGCCCGCCACGGGCCTCGGCTCCCCTCCGCTGCTCCTCGTACCGGTGCCGTCCTCACGGAGCTCGGTGAGGGCACGTGGCCACGATCCGACGCGGCGGATCGCACGGGCGGCGGCCGCCCGGCTGCGGCGCGAGGGGCGGGTCGCGCGGGTCGTGTCCGTCCTGCGGCAGCGGCGGTACGTGGCGGACCAGGCGGGTCTCGGAGCGCGCGGGCGGCTGGCGAATCTCTCCGGGGCGCTGGAGGTCGTGCCGGGCGGTGCGCGTCTCGCCGAGGCCGGAAGGGTGGTTCTCGTGGACGACTTGATGACGACGGGTGCTTCGCTCGCGGAGGCGGCGCGGGCCCTCGACGCGGTACATCTTCCGTTCATTCCTGGATTACCGCGGGGATTGGCTGAGAGATCCCCGGAAAGATCGCCGGAACGGTCCGCGCAGCACGGATTCGAACAGCGTCGGGCGGCTGTGATCGCATCCTCTCCCGCTTCGTTCGAAATAAACCGGAACTCGCCAGGAACTTGGATCGTTGCAGGTGGTGAGAGGTGAAAGCACCCGAACGGAGGTATGTCGCGGTAGCGGGTGCCGACACCCGTCCGAAGGGGCTATGTTCGGTTGTGAGGAATGGCGAATGCCACTGCCTCGCCGAATACATGGTTGCGCCTACAGGACAGGAGTTCAGGGCGAATTAACCTCGTGTCGATGGGGTGGGGATCTTGTCGACTGGGGAGGAGGAGGTGAAAGTCGCCAAGTCCGAGCTCCGGTAACCACCGGAGTCTGGTGCAAAGGGAGATGCCCGGCGGCCAAGGAGCCGACCAGGGCGATCCGGGAACGGAGTTCTGCGTGGACATCGTCGTCAAGGGCCGCAAGACCGAGGTGCCCGAGCGGTTCCGCAAGCACGTGGCCGAGAAGCTGAAGCTGGAGAAGATCCAGAAGCTCGACGGCAAGGTGATCAGCCTCGACGTCGAGGTGTCCAAGGAGCACAACCCGCGGCAGGCCGACAGGTCCGACCGCGTGGAGATCACCCTCCACTCCCGAGGCCCGGTGATCCGGGCGGAAGCGGCGGCAGGCGACCCGTACGCAGCCCTCGACCTCGCCAGCGACAAGCTGGAGGCCCGGCTGCGGAAGCAGCACGACAAGCGGTACACCCGCCGTGGCAGCGGCAGGCTGTCGGCAGCGGAGGTCGGGGACGTGGTGCCCGGCGCCGCACAGCTCAACGGAGACGGTCAGCTGGTCGCCGACGAGTCCGACAAGGTGCCCACCACGATGATGGGCTCGATCGAGGTTCAGGGCGAAGGCCCGCTGGTGGTGCGCGAGAAGACCCACCGGGCCGCCCCCATGACGCTCGACCAGGCGCTCTATGAGATGGAGCTGGTCGGCCACGACTTCTATCTGTTCGTCGACTCGGACAACAAGCAGCCGAGCGTCGTCTACCGACGACACGCGTACGACTACGGCGTCATCCACCTGGAGAGCGACCCGCTCGCAGAAGGCGGCGGCGCCGGCGGTGCGCTCGGCGGCTGACGCGCCGCCATCGCATCAACCACCTACCTCAGGTGTCCCCCAGGGTGCCCCTGGAGCGCGGTTCGCGCCCCCAGGGGCACCCCCGTGCGCCCATGGGTAACCCCACGCACCGCCGGGGCATGAAATCATGGCGTGCACGCCAACCGGTGCTCATCGAGCAGCGGTTGGAGGACCGGAAACGAATTCAGGCCACGGCCTTCAGGGGGAGGAACGATGGCGGACAGCTTCGGGCCGGTGCTCAGGGGGCGTGAGGCCTTTGGCGCGGCCACTCCGGAGAGCGCACCGGAGGGATCGGATTCGGACAGCGGCGACTGTCGCCCGGAGCCGATTCGGGTCCTTGTGGTGGACGATCACGCCCTCTTCCGGCGTGGTCTGGAGATCGTCCTCGCGCAGGAGGAGGACATCCAGGTCGTCGGCGAGGCCGGCGACGGGGCCGAGGCGGTCGACAAGGCCGCCGATCTGCTGCCCGACATCATCCTGATGGACGTGAGGATGCCCCGGCGCGGTGGCATCGAGGCCTGCACCTCCATCAAGGAGGTGGCCCCCAGTGCGAAGATCATCATGCTGACGATCAGCGACGAGGAGGCGGACCTCTACGAAGCGATCAAGGCCGGGGCGACCGGCTACCTCCTCAAGGAGATCTCCACCGACGAGGTCGCGACGGCGATCCGCGCGGTCGCCGACGGACAGTCGCAGATCAGCCCGTCGATGGCGTCCAAACTCCTCACCGAGTTCAAGTCGATGATCCAGCGCACCGACGAGCGCAGGCTCGTGCCCGCGCCCCGGCTGACGGACCGCGAGCTGGAGGTGCTGAAGCTCGTCGCGACCGGAATGAACAACCGGGACATCGCCAAGGAGCTGTTCATCTCCGAGAACACGGTGAAGAACCACGTGCGGAACATCCTGGAGAAGCTTCAGCTGCACTCCCGCATGGAGGCCGTGGTCTACGCGATGCGGGAGAAGATCCTCGAGATCCGGTAGGGCGCCCGACGGGCCGCTCGGTCCGATGGGTGCTCGGTCCGACGGGCGCTCAATCCGAAGGGCCGCTCAGCTCAGGGCCCGTACCAGCTCCGGGACGAGCTCCGGGTGGTTCACGCGCTCCGGGACCACGGAGACCGCGTCGCAGCCGACCCACTCGGCCGCCTCTCGCAGCGCCCGCGCCACCGCCGGTACGGCCTTGGGGCCGTCCAGGGTGACCTGCCGGGCCACGAGCGTGCCGCCCTCGCGCGCCGGGTCCACCCGGCCGACCAGACGCCCTCCGGCCAGGACCGGCATCGCGAAGTAGCCGTGCACCCGCTTCTGCTTCGGCACGTACGCCTCCAGGCGGTGCGTGAAGCCGAAGATCCGCTCCGTCCGCGCCCGCTCCCAGATCAGCGAGTCGAACGGCGAGAGCAGCGTCGTCCGGTGCCGGCCGCGCGGCTCGGAGGCCAGCGCCGCCGGGTCCGCCCACGCGGGCTTCCCCCAGCCCGCCACCGTGACAGGGACGAGCCCCGAGGCCTCGACCACGGCGTCGAACTGCTCGCCCTTGATGCGGTGGTAGTCGGCGATGTCCGCGCGTGTGCCCACGCCCAGCGCCTCGCCCGCCTGCCGCACCAGGCGCCGCACGCACTCCCTGTCGTCGAGCTCGTCATGGAGCAGCGCCTGCGGGATCGCCCGCTCCGCCAGGTCGTAGACGCGCTTCCAGCCGCGCCGCTCGACCACCACCACCTCACCGAACATCAGCGCCCGCTCGACGGCGATCTTCCCGTCGGACCAGTCCCACCACTCGCCCTTGTTCTTCGCGCCGCCCAGCTCCGTCGCCGTCTGCGGGCCCTCGGCCCGCAGCTGGTCGACCACCTTGCCGTACGCCCCGGCCGGCAGGTCGTGATACCAGTGCGGGCGGTCGCGGTAGGCGCGGCGGCGGAAGGCGAAGTGGGGCCACTCCTCGATCGGCAGGACACAGGCGGCGTGCGACCAGTACTCGAAGGCGTGGGGTCGTGCCGCGGGCGCGCTGTCGGGCGCGGCGGTCCAGTAGGCGTCCTCGACCGTCGTACGGCCCACGGCGCCCAGGCGCGCGTACGGGATGAGCTCGTGCGAGCGGGCCAGGACGGAGATCGTGTCGAGCTGGACCTGCCCGAGGGCGCGCAGCACCCCGCGGACCCCGGACCTGCGGTCGGGCGCGCCCAGGAACCCCTGGGCGCGGAGCGCGATCCGGCGGGCTTCGTCGGCGGACAGTTCGGCGGCGGGGCGCGGCGCAGTCGTCATGCATCGCACCCTAGATCCCGGCACCGACAGTCGGGCCGGGGGTCAGGTCTGGGCGGGCTGATCGCGGGCGGGGAGGTACGGCAACGGGCTCGGCAGACCGAAGTCGGAGGGGAGCAGGGCGCCGCTCCAGCAGTCCCGGAGCGTGCCCTTGTTGACGAGGCCGGCGCGCTGGACGCCCTCCAGGGCGAAGCCGACGCGCTCGGCCACCGCGCGCGAGCCGGCGTTGCCCACCTCCGCGCGCCAGAGGAGACGGACGCAGCCCAGGCCCGTGAACGCCCAGTGGGCCAGGGCCCGGACGATCTCCGTCATGTAGCCCTGGCCCCGGGCCTCCTCGCGCAGCCAGAAGCCGACCTCCCAGACGCCCGAGCCGCGGCTGGTCAGCGCGGCCGCCGCGAGGAGCGGGCCGCCGGCCACCGGCTCGGCGGCGAAGGCGTACTCCGAGTCGTCGCGCCAGCCGTCCGGCACCATCCGGTGCAGGAAGAACTCCGCGTCCTGCCGCGTGTACGGGTCCGGGACGACCGTCCAGCGCCGGATGGTCGGGTCCTGGCAGATTTCGTACACCGCGTCGAGGTCGCCGGGGATGAAGTTCCGCAGGCGCAGTCGGTCGGTGGTGAGGGTGATCGGCTCCATGACTGGATTGTGGTGAGCGACCCGACCGGAAGCGAACACTTTTCGGGTGGGGCGGCACCTTCCGCCCACCTCGGGCGTTCTCTTTGAGGGTGGCCTCGCGGCTCGGGCACTGCGGGCCTCCCTTCGCGAGGGCGGTCTCGCTTACGATGGCCGTTGCGGTGGGGACCACCTGCCGTGCCCGCGCTCGCGTCGATCACAAGACCCAGTGCCAGGCCCGACCGGCAAGGAGACCAGCCTCAGTGTCCGTCTTCAACAAGCTCATGCGTGCAGGCGAAGGCAAGATCCTGCGCAAACTGCACCGCATCGCGGACCAGGTCAACTCCATCGAAGAGGACTTCGTCAACCTCTCCGACGCCGAGTTGAGGGCGCTCACCGATGAGTACAAGCAGCGGTACGCCGACGGTGAGAGCCTCGACGACCTGATGCCGGAAGCGTTCGCGACGGTCCGCGAGGCCGCCAAGCGCGTCCTCGGACAGCGCCACTACGACGTCCAGCTCATGGGCGGTGCCGCGCTCCACCTCGGCTACGTCGCCGAGATGAAGACCGGTGAGGGCAAGACCCTCGTCGGCACGCTCCCGGCGTACCTCAACGCGCTCTCCGGCAAGGGCGTGCACCTGATCACGGTCAACGACTACCTGGCCGAGCGCGACTCCGAGATGATGGGCCGGGTCCACAAGTTCCTGGGGCTCCAGGTCGGCTGCATCCTCGCCAACATGACCCCGGCCCAGCGCCGTGAGCAGTACGCCTGCGACATCACGTACGGCACCAACAACGAGTTCGGTTTCGACTACCTCCGCGACAACATGGCGTGGTCCCAGGACGAGCTCGTCCAGCGCGGCCACAACTTCGCCTGTGTCGACGAGGTCGACTCGATCCTCGTCGACGAGGCCCGTACGCCGCTGATCATCTCCGGCCCGGCCGACCAGGCCACCAAGTGGTACGGCGACTTCGCCAAGCTCGTCACCCGCCTCTCGAAGGGCGAGCCCGGCAACCCGCTCAAGGGCATCGAGGAGACCGGCGACTACGAGGTCGACGAGAAGAAGCGCACCGTCGCCATCCACGAGGCCGGTGTCGCCAAGGTCGAGGACTGGCTGGGCATCGACAACCTCTACGAGTCGGTGAACACCCCGCTCGTCGGGTACTTGAACAACGCCATCAAGGCGAAGGAACTGTTCAAGAAGGACAAGGACTACGTCGTCATGGACGGCGAAGTCATGATCGTCGACGAGCACACCGGCCGAATCCTCGCCGGCCGCCGTTACAACGAGGGCATGCACCAGGCCATCGAGGCGAAGGAAGGGGTGGCGATCAAGGACGAGAACCAGACCCTCGCCACGATCACCCTGCAGAACTTCTTCCTCCTGTACTCGAAGCTGTCGGGCATGACCGGTACGGCCATGACCGAGGCCGCCGAGTTCCACCAGATCTACAAGCTGGGCGTCGTCCCGATCCCCACGAACAGGCCGATGATCCGCAAGGACCAGTCCGACCTGATCTACCGGACCGAGGTCGCCAAGTTCGCCGCCGTCGTCGACGACATCGCGGAGAAGCACGAGAAGGGTCAGCCGATCCTCGTCGGCACGACCTCCGTCGAGAAGTCCGAGTACCTCTCGCAGCAGCTCTCCAAGCGCGGCGTGCAGCACGAGGTCCTCAACGCCAAGCACCACGACCGCGAGGCCAGCATCGTCGCGCAGGCCGGCCGCCGCGGCGCCGTCACCGTCGCCACGAACATGGCCGGTCGCGGTACGGACATCAAGCTCGGCGGCAACCCGGACGACCTCGCCGAGGCCGAGCTGCGCCAGGCCGGTCTCGACCCGGTCGACCACGTCGAGGAGTGGGCCGCGGCCCTCCCCGCCGCCCTGGAGCGCGCCAAGAAGGCGGTGCAGGCGGAGTTCGAGGAGGTCAAGGGCCTCGGCGGTCTCTACGTGCTCGGCACCGAGCGCCACGAGTCCCGCCGTATCGACAACCAGCTCCGCGGCCGCTCCGGCCGTCAGGGCGACCCGGGCGAGTCCCGCTTCTACCTCTCGCTCGGCGACGACCTGATGCGTCTGTTCAAGGCGCAGATGGTCGAGCGCGTGATGGCCATGGCCAACGTGCCGGACGACGTGCCGATCGAGAACAAGATGGTCACGCGGGCGATCGCCTCCGCCCAGTCGCAGGTCGAGACGCAGAACTTCGAGACGCGTAAGAACGTCCTGAAGTACGACGACGTCCTCAACCGGCAGCGTCAGGTCATCTACGGCGAGCGCCGCCGCGTCCTGGAGGGCGAGGACCTGCACGAGCAGATCCAGCACTTCATGGACGACACGATCGACGACTACATCCGCCAGGAGACCGCCGAGGGCTTCGCGGAGGAGTGGGACCTCGACCGTCTGTGGAACGCGTTCAAGCAGCTCTACCCGGTGAAGGTCACCGTCGACGAACTGGAGGACGCGGCCGGGGACCGGGCCGGCATCACCGCCGAGTTCATCGCCCAGTCGGTCAAGGACGACATCCACGAGCAGTACGACGCCCGTGAGAAGCAGCTCGGCTCGGAGATCATGCGCGAGCTGGAGCGGCGCGTGGTCCTGTCGGTCCTGGACCGCAAGTGGCGCGAGCACCTCTACGAGATGGACTACCTCCAGGAGGGTATCGGCCTGCGCGCCATGGCGCAGAAGGACCCGCTGGTCGAGTACCAGCGCGAGGGCTTCGACATGTTCACCGCCATGATGGAGGGCATCAAGGAGGAGTCCGTCGGCTACCTGTTCAACCTGGAGGTCCAGGTCGAGCAGCAGGTCGAGGAGGTCCCGGTGCAGGCGAGCGCTCCTTCGCTCGACAAGGCCGACGCGGTGGCGTCCGGCGCCGGGAACGGCCGTCCGGAGATCCGTGCCAAGGGGCTCGACGCGCCGCAGCGGCCGGACCGGCTGCACTTCTCCGCGCCGACCGTCGACGGCGACGGCGGGGTCGTCGAGGGCGACTTCGCCTCCGACGACGAGTCCGGCGACGGGATGACGCGGGCGGAGCGTCGCAAGGCGCAGAAGAACGCGAGCGGTGGGCGTCGCCGCAAGAAGTAAGGCGTTGCCGCCGAGGGCCCTGACGAAGGGGCACTGACGCGGTGGGTTCGGTGTGAGGGGTCGGTCGCCCGGGGGGTGGCCGACCCCTTCGTCGTGCCTGGGGGTGAGGGGTGGGTGGTGGGGGTGCCGGTGCGTGGGGTGGGGCGTCGCGGCGGGTCAGGGGCGGCGGGGGGTCGCGCCGAAGCCGTCGAGTTCTACGGCGGCGCAGCGCCAGCGCTGGTCGGCGCCGCGCTCCAGGCGGAACGCCATGGCCCGGACGCGATGGCCGGTCGCGATGCTCGCGAAGGCCTCCATGACCGTGCGCCGGGGGTCCAGCTGTACGGAGCAGCGGCGCAGGACGGGGCGGGGGCCGAACGAGCGCAGGGGCGTCGCCGGGGCGAGCAGGACGAGCTGCTCGTACGCCTCGCCGACGGTGTGGCCGAGCATCCAGTGGACCGGCCGCTCCCCGCTGAGCACGGCGAGCAGGCGCTCCGCGAACGCGGTGTGCGTGGGAAGGGCGCGGGGCGGGGTGCGGGGGTGGGTGCCCGCGCTGCCACGGGGGCGGGTGCCGGCGGGGCCGCTGGGGGCGGTGCGGGGGCGGGGGGTGCGCGGGCGGGTGGTGACTGTGGTGGGTGGGGTGGCCGTGGGGGTGGTGGTGGCCGTGGTGGTGGCGGGGGATGCGGTGGGAGTGGTGGGGAGCGTGGCGGTCGTGGTGTTCATGGCGAGCCCCTGTCGTTGCGTAACCGAGTGGTACCAGTCGGTAACTTCCGTTGGGGATCTTGTACGGGTGGGGTCCGGGGCCCCGCAAGGAGTCCGGGGCCGCGGAGTCGTCCCGCCGGCGATTCACCTATCCGGGTGACGCGGTGGAAAAACCGCTCTTCAGGGCCTTGGCGGGGTGCGCTGACGGTGGACGAGCCGGGAGTTCGGCCCGCCACCCCGAAGGGGGACTCCGCACGTATCCTGAGGGCCTCTCCGTCTACGAAAGCGGCCAGCCATGCGCGTGTACGTCCCCCTGACCCTCCCCGGGCTCGCACAGGCGCACAAGGCCGGCGAGCTGGGCCCCGGCCCGCTGACCGCCTACGCCGTCACCCCCGCGCTGCGCGAGTGGTACGTCTCCGACGACATCGAGGAGCTGGAGTACGCGGCGCTCAACCGGGCCGCCTCCGCCTCCCTGCGGCTCCTCGCCGGTGACCCCGGGGCGCCGCGGCGCCGGGTCGTCGTCGCCGTCGACGTGGCCGACAAGGACGCGACCGTCGATCCCGACCGGGGGCTCGACGCCGGCTCGATCGGCGAGGTCCGGGTCGCCGGTGCCGTACCGCTGGCCAGGGCCGCGGCGGTGCACGCCGACGCGGACGACGCGGAGGCGGACGTCACCGCGGCGGCCGCCGCGCTGGGGGCGGCGGATCAGGGCGACGACGACGCGCGGTTCGTGGTGGACGGAGCCGAGGACCATGAGCTGCTGTGGTTCGGGGTGCAGGAGATTCCCGGGTTGCTGGGGTAGTTCGGGGTGGGACCGGGCCGGGTCGGGCCGGGCCGGGCCTGGCCTGGCCTGGGCTGGGGGCGGGGGCCGGTGGGGTTCGTTGTCCGAGGCGGCCGGTACCGTTTTTCCATGGGGAAGCACGGTAAGCATCTGGTCTGGGACTGGAACGGCACACTGCTCGACGACATCAGCGCGGTGATCGGGGCGTCGAACGCGGCGTTCGCCGAGATCGGGCTCGAGCCGATCACGCTGGAGCGGTACCGCGAGCTGTACATGGTGCCGGTGCCGAAGTTCTACGAACGGCTCATGGGGCGGCTGCCGACCGACGAGGAGTGGACCGTCATGGACGGCGCCTTCCACCGGCACTACTGGGTGCGGGCGGAGGCGTGCGCGCTCACGCTCGGCGCGGCGGAGCTGTTGGCGGCGCGGCAGGACTCCGGGTTCACGCAGTCGCTGCTGTCGCTCGCGCCGCACGCGGAGCTCATACCGCTCGTGCGGCGCCACGGGATCGCCGAGCGGTTCGTCCGGATGGACGGGCGGGTCGGCGACTCGACGGACGGGAAGTCCGGGCACATGGTGCGGCATCTGGAGGCGCTCCGTGTCCCCGCGGACCGGGTCGTCGTCATCGGCGACGCGGCGGACGACGCGGTGGCGGCGGCGCATGTCGGCGCTCGGGCGGTGCTGTACACCGGGGGGTCGCACAGTCGGGCGTCGCTGGAGCGGGTGGGGGTGCCGGTGGTCGACTCGCTGGCGGAGGCGGTGTCGGTGGCGGAGGAGTTGGTGTAGCGCGGGCCGGGTCTGCCGTTGCGGTGGGGCGGGCCGGTGGTGCGGGCCGGTGGTGCGGTGCGGGCCCGTGGGGGTGCGCCCGGCCTTCGGCCGGGCTGGGGTTCCCACCCGCACCCCCCGTACAACTTCGACGTCGACCTCAGGTCTTCCCGTGGGTGGCCGACCACCGTCGGCGGCCCCCTGGCCGGTGGGGGCGGGAACCTGCCGTCGTAAGCCGCCACCGGGCGGTGGGCGGGAGCCCGGGCCGTACCGCCGACACCGGCCCGTGCGGCGCGGGGGGACCCGCCGTCGTGCGTCGGCACCGGGCCGTGGGGGAGCGGTGGCGGCGTTCTGCGTAGGGGTCAGGACTTGGTTCGGAGGATCTTGAGGAATTCGCGCATCCAGGTGGGGTGGTCCGGCCAGGCTCGGGAGGAGACCAGGAGGCCGTCGACCACGGCCGCCGCGTCCTGGAAGGTCGCTCCGGCCGCCTGCATGTCGAGTTCCAGGGCCGGGTACGCCGTGACCCTGCGGCCCTCCAGGCCGCCGATCGCCGCCGTCAGGAGCGGGCCGTGACAGATCTGGGCCACCGGCTTGTCCGCGTCGAAGAAGGCCTTCAGGATCTTGCGGAGCTCCGGGTCGTTGCGCAGGTACTCCGGGGCCCGGCCACCCGGGATGACCACCGCCAGGTACGCGCCCGGGTCGACCTCCGAGAAGGCCAGGTCCGCGGGCCACGTGTAGCCCGGCTTCTCGGTGTACGTGTCGAAGCCCGGCTCGAAGTCGTGGACGACGAAGCGGAGCTGCTTACGGGCCGGGGCGGCGATGTCGACCTCGTAACCCTCCTCCAGGAGCCGCTGGTAGGGGTACATCACCTCAAGGGACTCCGCCGCGTCACCGGTCACGATCAGGATCTTCGCCATGGCTCTCCCAGGTCACAGATGGTCGGTCTGTCGTGCTGTGCCCATGCTTGCGCACACGCCGCCCCCGGCGGGCCGCTTTGCCAAGAGACACGTGTCGCTGTCCATAACGTCAAACTTGGCCCGCTCTTTTGTACGCATACGGCTCATGACGGTTCGGGGGGCGGGGGCGATAGGCTTTTGCCCGTGATCAGCGCGATACGCCGTGGGGGCAGCGAAGCCCCCGGCTGCCGCCCGGACCGCCACGGCGGCCGGGCCGACCGTGCGTTCGCCGATCCTTCCCGTCCGGACGCGCCACGCTCCGTGGCCGATATCGATCCGGGCATCTCTCATCGGGGCATAACGTCGTCTTCGACCGGAATCACCGCGTCGTGGCGTTGTGTCCTTTCTTCCACCGACGTCACGCAACGGCGCGCGACAGGAGTCAGAGGACATGCAGACCAAGCTGGACGAAGCCAAGGCCGAGCTGCTCGAAAGGGCCGCTCGGGTAGCTGAGCACAGCCCGGTCGGGGGGCGACTTCCGACGGGCCCGGAGGGTGCTGGGGAGCACCCGGACCGGGACACCGTGCTCGAATACCTCCAGCGGTACTACCTGCACACCGCGCCGGAGGACCTCGGCGACCGGGACCCGGTCGACGTGTTCGGCGCCGCGCTCTCTCACTACCGGCTCGCGGAGAACCGCCCGCAGGGCACCGCGAACGTGCGCGTCCACACCCCGACGGTGGAGGAGAACGGCTGGACCAGCAGCCACTCCGTCGTCGAGGTCGTCACCGACGACATGCCCTTCCTCGTCGACTCCGTCACCAACGAGCTGTCCCGCCAGGGTCGCGGCATCCACGTCGTGATCCACCCGCAGGTCCTCGTCCGCCGTGACGTCGCCGGAAAGCTCATCGAGGTCCTCGCCGCCCAGATCCAGGGCGAGCTGCCGCACGACGCGATCACCGAGTCGTGGATCCACGTCGAGATCGACCGCGAGACCGACCGCGCCGACCTCAAGCAGATCACCGCCGACCTGCTGCGCGTCCTGTCCGACGTCCGCGAGACGGTCGAGGACTGGGACAAGATGCGCGACGCCGCGCTGCGGATCGCCGAGGGCCTCCCCGCCGAGCCCACCGCCTCCGACCTGCGGCCGACCGAGGTGGAGGAGGCCCGCGAGCTGCTGCGCTGGCTCGCCGACGACCACTTCACCTTCCTCGGCTACCGCGAGTACGAGCTCGTCAACGGCGACGCCCTGTCCGCCGTGCCCGGCACCGGCCTCGGCATCCTGCGCTCCGACCCGCAGCACGGCGGCGAGGACCAGGGCCACCACGCCCACCCCGTCTCGCCCTCCTTCAGCCGGCTGCCCGCCGACGCCCGCGCGAAGGCCCGCGAGCACAAGCTGCTGATCCTGACGAAGGCCAACAGCCGGGCGACCGTGCACCGCCCCTCGTACCTCGACTACGTCGGCGTGAAGAAGTTCGACGCCGACGGCAACGTCGTCGGTGAGCGGCGCTTCCTCGGACTGTTCTCGTCCGCCGCCTACACCGAGTCCGTGCGGCGCGTCCCCGTCGTCAAGCGCAAGGTCCAGGAGGTCCTGGCGGGCGCCGGCTTCTCGCCGAACAGCCACGACGGCCGCGACCTGCTCCAGATCCTGGAGACCTACCCGCGCGACGAGCTCTTCCAGACCCCGGTCGACCAGCTCCGGTCCATCGTCACCAGCGTCCTGTACCTCCAGGAGCGGCGCCGGCTGCGCCTCTACCTGCGCCAGGACGAGTACGGCCGCTACTACTCGGCCCTCGTCTACCTGCCGCGCGACCGCTACACCACCCGCGTCCGGCTGCGGATCATCGACATCCTGAAGGAGGAGCTCGACGGCACCAGCGTCGACTTCACCGCCTGGAACACCGAGTCGATCCTCTCCCGTCTGCACTTCGTCGTCCGCGTCAAGCCCGGCACCGAGCTCGCCAAGCTGACCGACGCCGACGTCGACCGCATCGAGACCCGGCTCGTCGAGGCCGCCCGCTCCTGGGCCGACGGCTTCGGCGAGGCCCTCAACGCCGAGTGCGGCGAGGAGCGCGCCGCCGAGCTGCTGCGCCGCTACGGCAACGCCTTCCCCGAGGGCTACAAGGCCGACCACTCGCCGCGCGCGGCCGTCGCCGACCTGGTCCACCTGGAGGCCCTCGCCCGTACGGACAAGGACTTCGCGCTCTCGCTGTACGAGCCCGTCGTCGCCGGCCCCGGCGAGCGCCGCTTCAAGATCTACAAGACCGGCGACCCGATCTCCCTCTCCGCCGTCCTGCCGGTCCTGAACCGGCTCGGCGTCGAGGTCACCGACGAGCGCCCGTACGAGCTGCGCTGCTCCGACCGCACCCACGCCTGGGTCTACGACTTCGGTCTGCGGATGCCGGCCCCGACCGGCAACGGCGGCGACTACCTCGGCGACGACGCCCGCGAGCGCTTCCAGGAGGCCTTCGCCGCCACCTGGACCGGCGAGGCCGAGAACGACAACTTCAACTCCCTCGTCCTCTCCGCCGGGCTCACCTGGCGCGAGGCGATGGTGCTGCGCGCCTACGCGAAGTACCTGCGCCAGGCCGGTTCGACCTTCAGCCAGGACTACATGGAGGACACCCTCCGCAACAACGTCCACACCACCCGGCTGCTCGTCTCCCTTTTCGAGGCCCGGATGGCGCCGGAGCGCCAGCGCGCCGGCACCGAGCTGACCGACGGCATCCTGGAGGAGTTGGACGGCGCCCTCGACCAGGTCGCGAGCCTGGACGAGGACCGGATCCTGCGGGCCTTCCTCACCGTCATCAAGGCCACCCTGCGGACGAACTTCTTCCAGAGCGTCAGCACGGGAAGCGGCAAGAAGAGTCAGACGTCGGCGGGCGGGAACTGGCCCTCCTACGTGTCGATGAAGTTCGACCCGCAGGCCATCCCCGACCTGCCGGCCCCGCGCCCCGCCTTCGAGATCTGGGTGTACTCGCCGCGCGTCGAGGGCGTCCACCTGCGCTTCGGCAAGGTCGCCCGAGGCGGCCTGCGCTGGTCCGACCGCCGCGAGGACTTCCGTACGGAGATCCTCGGCCTGGTCAAGGCGCAGATGGTGAAGAACACCGTCATCGTGCCCGTCGGCGCCAAGGGCGGCTTCGTCGCCAAGCAGCTCCCGGACCCGTCCGTGGACCGTGACGCCTGGCTCGCCGAGGGCATCGAGAGCTACAAGACCTTCATCTCGGCGCTGCTCGACATCACCGACAACCTGGTCGCGGGCGAGGTCGTGCCGCCGCTCGACGTGGTCCGCCACGACGAGGACGACACCTACCTCGTCGTCGCCGCCGACAAGGGCACCGCGACCTTCTCCGACATCGCCAACGGGGTCGCGGAGTCGTACGGCTTCTGGCTCGGCGACGCCTTCGCCTCCGGCGGCTCCGCCGGCTACGACCACAAGGGCATGGGCATCACCGCCCGCGGCGCCTGGGAGTCCGTCAAGCGCCACTTCCGCGAGCTCGGCCACGACACCCAGACCGAGGACTTCACGGTCGTCGGCGTCGGCGACATGTCCGGTGACGTCTTCGGCAACGGCATGCTGCTCAGCGAGCACATCCGCCTGGTCGCCGCCTTCGACCACCGGCACATCTTCATCGACCCCAACCCGGACGCGGCCGTCTCGTACGCCGAGCGCCGCCGCCTCTTCGACCTGCCCCGCTCGTCCTGGGCCGACTACGACACGTCGCTGCTCTCCTCCGGTGGTGGCATCCACCCCCGCAGCGCCAAGTCCATCCCGGTCAACGCGCAGGTCAGGGCCGCCCTCGGCATCGAGGAGGGCATCACCAAGATGACCCCGGCCGAGCTGATGAAGGCCGTGCTGCACGCCCCCGTCGACCTGCTGTGGAACGGCGGCATCGGTACGTACGTCAAGTCGTCCACCGAGTCGAACGCGGACGTCGGCGACAAGGCCAACGACGCCATCCGCGTCGACGGCCAGGACGTCCGCGCCCAGGTCATCGGCGAGGGCGGCAACCTCGGCGCGACCCAGCTCGGCCGCATCGAGTTCGCCCGCGCCGGCGGCCCCGGGGGGCAGGGCGGCAAGGTCAACACCGACGCCATCGACAACAGCGCCGGCGTCGACACCTCCGACCACGAGGTCAACATCAAGATCCTGCTCAACGGGCTCGTCGCCGAGGGCGACATGACCGTCAAGCAGCGCAACAAGATCCTCGCCGAGATGACCGACGAGGTCGGCACGCTCGTCCTGCGCAACAACTACGCGCAGAACACGGCCCTGGCCAACGCCGTCGCCCAGTCACCCTCGCTGCTCCACGCCCACCAGCGCTTCATGCGCCGCCTGGGCCGCGACGGCAACCTCTCGCGGGAGCTGGAGTTCCTGCCCAACGACCGGCAGATCCGCGAGCTGCTCAACAACGGCCGGGGCCTGAGCCAGCCGGAGCTCGCCGTCCTCCTCGCGTACACCAAGATCACGGTGGCCGACGAGCTGATCGGTACGGAGCTCCCGGACGACCCGTACCTGCGCGGGCTGCTCCACGCGTACTTCCCGACGCTGCTGCGCGAGAAGTTCACCGAGGCCGTCGACAGCCACGCCCTGCGCCGCGAGATCATCACCACGATCCTGGTCAACGACACCGTCAACACCGGTGGCTCGACCTTCCTGCACCGCCTCCGCGAGGAGACCGGCGCGTCGATCGAGGAGATCGTCCGCGCGCAGACCGCGGCCCGGGCGGTCTTCCGCCTCAGCCAGGTCTGGGACGCCGTCGAGGCCCTCGACAACCTGGTGCCCGCCGACGTCCAGACCCGGATGCGGCTGCACTCCCGCCGGCTCGTCGAGCGCGGCACGCGCTGGCTGCTCAACAACCGGCCGCAGCCGCTCCAGATCGGCGAGACCATCGAGTTCTTCGCCGACCGGCTGGAGGACGTCTGGGGCCGGCTGCCGGAGCTGCTGCGCGGCGCGGACCTGGAGTGGCACCGGTCGATCGTGGCCGAGCTGACCGAGGTCGGCGTGCCGGAGGCGCTCGCGCTGCGGGTCGCCGGCTTCTCGTCCGCCTTCCCGATCCTCGATGTCGTCGCGATCGCGGACCGGACGGGCAAGGAGCCGCTCGCGGTGGCCGAGGTCTACTACGACCTGGCCGACCGGCTGCGGATCACCGGCCTCATGGACCGGATCATCGAGCTGCCGCGCAGCGACCGCTGGCAGTCGATGGCCCGTGCCTCGATCCGTGAGGACCTGTTCGCGGCGCACGCCGCGCTCACGCAGGACGTCCTGACGGCGGGCAACGGCGCGTCGAGCCCGGAGGAGCGGTTCAAGGCCTGGGAGGAGAAGAACGCGGCGATCCTGGGCCGCGCGCGGACGACCCTGGAGGAGATCCAGGGCTCGGACACCTTCGACCTGGCGAACCTGTCGGTGGCCATGCGGACCATGCGCACGCTGCTGCGGTCGCACAGCTAGTCATGTAGTCATGGCATGACGTCGAAGGGCCCCGCCGGTTTCCCGGCGGGGCCCTTCCGTCATTCCGCCTCCGGGGTGGTGACCGTCTCGGTCCACAGCCGGCGGGCGGCGAGCAGCGCCGCCGCGAGCAGCAGGCCGTTGCGCAGGACCATGACGGTGAGGCCCGAGGGCGTGCCGGCGAGGACCTCCAGGTACAGGACGGGGTACGCGAGCGAGCTCAGCGCGGCCGCCGGGAGCAGCAGCAGGGCCACCGGGCGCATCACGGTCCGGCGGGAGGTCAGACAGACGGCGGCGAGCCCGAGCAGCCAGATCATGTACTGGGGGCTGATGACCCGGCTGGTGACGGTGAAGAGCAGGACGGCGGCGAAGGCCGCGTCGAGCGGGGTCGCGGGGGTCCAGCGCCGGGCTCGGACGCGCCAGAACAGCAGCCAGCCGAGGGCGATGACGGTGAGCAGCAGGGCGACGTGGCCGAGGCTGGAGACGTACGGGCCGACGTACTCGAATGAGCCGTAGCGGAACTCGACCCGGCCCGGCCAGATCCCGGCGGCCCGGGCCAGTGCGAGGGCCGTGCCGCCCAGGGACTCGATCTGGATGCCGCGGTTGCCCTGCTGGCGCAGGAAGCCGAGCGACTCGGAGAAGAACAGCGCGAGGGTGGCGACGAGGGCGAGCGCGGCGACGACGGCGGCGGTCCAGGCCTCGCGGGTGGTACGTCCCCGGGGGGTGCCGATCAGGGTGAGCGCCGGCCAGACCTTGACCATGGCGCCGATTCCGGCGAGCGCCCCGCCGATCTGATGGGCGGCCGTCGAGCGGGCGTTGACGGCGAGGAGGGCGAGGACTGCGAGGGCGGTGGTCTGGACGTCGTACCGCGCGAGGGGGAGGTGCAGGAGGAGCGGGAGGCCGCAGACCCAGTACCAGGCGCCGTGGGTGAGGCGTTCGCTGTCGGCGCGGGCGAGGGCGACGGTGATGACCGCGTCCGCGAGGACGGCGAGGGCGACGAAGGCCTGGAAGTACGTGAGGGAGGGGACGATGCCCGGGGCCATGATCACCAGGCCCGCGCCGGGCGGGTACTGCCAGGTGACGTCGCCGGGCGGGAAGGTGCCGGACGCGAACTGCCCGTACCAGTGCTGGTAGAGGGCCACCTCGCGGCCGACCCCGCCGATGCCGAGGTCGTCGCGGAGGAGCAGCAGGAGCATGCCGGCGCGGGTGAGGAGCCAGACGGCGGCGAGGGCGAGGGTGGGGCCGCGGCCGACCGTGACGAAGGTGGCGGAGGTGAAGGTGTCCGAGTCGAAGGGGGACCCGGTCAGGGAGGGGGGAGGGGGCGCGGTGGGGGATCCGGGCGCGGTGGGTGACGGGGGGTCGTTCCGGGCGGCCCGATGGGGTGGCGGCTGCGGGTGATCGTTCGTCATCCTTCGGCACTGTAGTCCGATATGCCCTGTTTGTGGGGCTGTGCTGTCCTTACCGGGCCGTGCCGTCTTCATCGGGCCGTGCCGTCCCCCTGGCGGTGAACTCCTCGTAGGCCGCGACCACCTCCTTCGCCGGGCCGTCCATCTGCAGCGTCCCCGCCTCCAGCCACAGCGCCCGCTCGCAGGTCTCCGTGATGGTGGAGTTCGAGTGGCTGACCAGGAAGACCGTGCCCGCCTCCGCCCGCAGCTCGTCGATCCGCCGTTGGCTCCGCCGCCGGAAGCGCGCGTCGCCGGTCGACAGGGCCTCGTCGATGAGCAGGACGTCGTGGCTCCTGGCGGCGGCGATGGAGAAGCGCAGCCGGGCCCCCATCCCGGAGGAGTACGTCCGCATGGGGCGGGAGATGGCGTCGTCCTTCTCGTTGATGCCGGAGAAGTCGACGATCTCGTCGTAGCGCTCCCGGACCTCCGCGCGGCTCATGCCCATCGCGAGGCCGCCCAGGACCACGTTCCGTTCGCCGGTCAGATCGCCCATCAGGGCGGCGTTGACGCCGAGGAGGGAGGGCTGGCCCTGGGTGTAGATCTGGCCCCGCTCGACGGGCTGGAGGCCCGCGACGGCTTTCAGGAGCGTCGACTTGCCCGATCCGTTCGAACCGATCAGGCCGATCGCCTCACCCCGGTACGCGGCGAAGCTCACGCCCTTCACGGCGTGGACCCGACGGCTGGCCGGAGTCGTGCGGCCGGCCGGATCCGTACGGCCGCGGCTCAGTATGCGGCCGAGTGCGGCGGTGGCGCTGCCCCGGCCGCCGGGGTGTCCGCCGTGGACGGTGTAGGTGATGTGGACGTCGTCGACCACGACGGTCGGGGTTCGCTGGTCTGTGTCGGTGGTGTCGGGTGTCTCAGCCACGGCCGTACGTCTCCTCAGCCTTCCAGAACCAGATGAAGCCGCCCGCGAAGGACAGCAGGGCCCAGCCGGCGGCCAGTGCCCAGACGTGCGGTGGCAGCTGGGCCGCCGTGTGACTCCCGATCAGCGCGGAGCGCATGAGGTCGATGTAGACCGCCGCCGGGTTGCACCGGAGGGCCAGCACCACGGCGTCCGGGAAGCGGCCGGCGCTCGCCAGGTTCTGGATCGACCACATCGCGCCGGAGGCGTACATCCAGGTGCGCAGCACGAACGGCATCAGCTGGCTGATGTCCGGGGTGCGGGCCGCGATCCGGGCGAGGACGAGCGCCACGCCCGTGTTGAACAGGGCCTGGCAGAGGAGGGCGGGGATCGCCAGCAGCCAGCTCGGGGTGGGGAACTCGCCGCAGCAGAAGAGGATCACGACGAGCGCGGTGAGCGAGAGGAGCAGCTGCTGGAGCTGCTGGAGCGCGAGCGAGATCGGCAGGCTCGCGCGCGGGAAGTGCAGGGCGCGGACCAGACCCAGATTGCCGCTGATCGCCCGGGTGCCGGCCATGACCGTGTCGGAGGTGAAGGTCCACACGAAGACGCCGGTGATCAGGAACGGGACGTAGTCGGGGACGCCGTGCCTGGCGTTCATGAGGACACCGAAGATCGCGTAGTACACGGCCGCGTTGAGGAGCGGGGTCATCACCTGCCAGAGCTGGCCGAGGCGGGCCTGGCTGTACTGGGCGGTGAGGCGGGCGGTCGCGAAGGCGGCGATGAAGTCGCGGCGGGACCAGAGCTGCCGGACGTAGGCCGGGAGCGAGGGCCGGGCTCCGCTGACGGTCAGGCCGTGGCGCAGGGCGAGCGCGCGCAGGTCCTCATCGGGTGGGGGTTGGTGCCGGTCTTCTTTTGTGGGTGCGGATTCGCGTTCGCATGGGGCGAGGGTCGTGGTCACGGGAGCGCTTTCGACGAGGGGTGCGGGGCACGGGCTGTCGTCGGCGATGGAACGGGTCCGTATCGTCGCTACGGTGAGGTTAGGGCGCTTGGACGTTGGAACGCAACCGTATCGTCGTAACGTCGTCGTTGGTTAGGATGCCGTTCATGACCGAACCGACCCCCCGCCGCGCCCCCGCCGGAGCCGCCGTACTCCGTGAGGACGTGACCGAGGCCATCCGCGCCGCCGTCTTCGAGGAGCTCGCGGCCGTCGGCTTCGCCCGGATGTCCATCGAGGGCATCGCGCGCCGCGCGGGCGTCGGCAAGACCGCCGTCTACCGGCGGTGGAAGTCCAAGCTCTCCCTCGTCCTCGACCTCGTCGGCGCCTTCGCCGTCCAGGGCATGCCGGCGCCCGCCACCGGTTCCCTGCACGGGGACGTGCGCGCGCTCCTGGAGATGGCCTCGTACGCCCTGCGCCACCCGGTCGCCTCACGGGTCATCCCCGACCTGCTCGTCGAGGCCGCCCGGCAGCCGGAGATCGCCGACGCGATCCGCGAGGCGCTGCTCGACGGTCAGCAGGGCGTCATGACCCGGATCGTCCGCGAGGCCGTCGCACGCGGCGAGCTCCCCGAGGGCGCCGACCCCGCCAAGGCCCTCGACCTCGTCGTCGGACCGCTGTACTGGCGACTCGTCGTCGTCCGCACGGCGCTGCCCCCGGGGTACGTGGACGAGCTCACGCGCGCGGCGGTGGCGGCGCTCAAGGCCTGAGGCCCTTGAGGCCCCGAGGCCCCGAGGCCCGTGTGGCCCCGAGGCCCTGAAGCCCGTGAGGCCCTGAGGGGGCTACTTCACCGCGCCCGCCATCACCCCGGTCGCGAACTGCCGCTGGAACGCGAAGAAGACCGCCAGCGGCACCACCATCGACAGGAACGCCCCCGGCGCGAGGACGTCCACGTTGTTGCCGAACTGCCGGACCTGCTGCTGGAGCGCCACCGTGATCGGCGGCGACTGAGAGTCCGCGAAGATCAGCGCGATCAGCATGTCGTTCCACACCCACAGGAACTGGAAGATCCCCAGCGAGGCGATCGCCGGACCGCCGAGCGGCAGCACCACCCGCGTGAAGAGCCGCACCTCGCCCGCCCCGTCGAGCCGTGCCGCCTCCAGGAGCTCGCGCGGGATCTCCGCGAAGAAGTTCCGCAGCAGGAAGATCGCGAACGGCAGGCCGAAGGCGGTGTGGAAGAGGACGACCCCGAGCGTCGTCTCGAAGAGCCCGACCGCGCCGAACAGCTTCGACACCGGGACCAGCGCGACCTGCACCGGGACCACGAGCAGCGCCACCACCCCCAGGAACCACCAGTCCCGGCCGGGGAACTCCAGCCACGCGAAGGCGTACCCGGCGAACGAGCCGAGGACCAGGACCAGGAGCGTGGCCGGGACGGTGATCAGGACGGTGGAGAGGAGCGAGCCGGTGATCGTCCCGTTCGCGAGGAGCTGGGTGTAGTTCTCGGTGGTCAGCCGGGCCGGGGCCGTGAACACCTCCCACCAGCCGCTCGCCGCGATGTCGGAGGGTGAGCGGAGGGAGGAGAACAGCAGCCCGACCGTGGGCAGCAGCCAGAACAGGCCGGCCAGGACGAGGAAGACACGGACCGCGCCTCCGGCCGCGCGGGCCGCGATCCGGGAGGCGGGTGAAGACTTCGGGGCGGGGGAGGGGGTGGATACGCGCGTGGGTTTTGTGGCCGGTGAGGGTGTGGGGACGCGTGAGGGTGTCGGGGCAGGGGAGGTCATCGGCGGGTCTCCCTTCGTATCCGGCGGATGTTGACCGCCATCACCGGCAGCACCAGCAGGAGCAGCACGACGGCGATGGCCGAGCCGACCCCGAGATCCGCGTCCGTGCCGAAGGACGAGCGGTACAGCTGGAGCGCGAGCACGTTCGCGTCGTCCTGCGCCGAGCCCGGCGCGATGACGAAGACCAGGTCGAAGACCTTGAGTACGTTGATCATCAGGGTGACGAGGACGACCGCGAGGACCGGGGCGAGGAGCGGGACCGTGATCCGGCGGAACACCTGCCACTCGTTCGCCCCGTCCACCCGCGCCGCTTCGAGCAGTTCGCGCGGTACGGCCGCGAGCCCGGCGCCGATCAGGACCATCGCGAAGCCGGCCCACATCCATACGTACGCCCCGATCACGGCCGGGGTGACGAGCGAGGGTCCCAGCCACTCCACGCCGTTGTACTGCTCCCGGAAATTGCTCGCGGGGAGGCGGAGTACGGCTCCGTCGGCACGGTCGGCGGGCAGGGTGAAGCCGCCGTCGGCCGCCGCCGTGGCCGTGGCGACCACCTTTCCGTCCCGTACGGCCTCGATCCGCAGCCCGGCGAGGCCCGGTTCGGCCGGGTCGACGACGTTCGGCTTCCCGCCGCCGCCCCGGGTGAAGTCCAGCCAGGCCGTGCCGACGACGGTCCCCGCCTCGGGAACGGGCTCGTGCGCCGGGCGGGCCTCCTTCGGCATCCGGCCGGGAGCCACCCCGACGAGCGGCAGCCGGACGGGCTCCCCGGCGCGTACCGCCTCCTTGGTGACGTACGCGCCGCCGCCGGCCGCGGTGAGCGGGTGCGCGGGGAGCGGCCGGGCCCGGGGGAAGCCCGAGGACTCGGCGAAGGTGTCGTGGACCCCGACCCAGACGGCGTTGGCGACGCCCCTGTCCGGGTCCTGCTCGTAGACGAGCCGGAAGATGATCCCGGCGGCCAGCATCGAGATCGCCATCGGCATGAAGACGACCAGTTTGAACGCCGTGCCCCAGCGGACGCGTTCGGTGAGGACGGCGAACACCAGGCCGAGCGCGGTGGCGACCGCGGGGGCGAGAACCAGCCAGATCAGGTTGTTCCGCACGGCGGTGCGGAGCGAGTCGTCGGTGACGAGCGCGAGGTAGTTGTCCAGGCCCACGAAGGACGAGCCGGAGCGGTCGAAGAGCGAGCGCTGGACGGAGTACCCGATCGGGTAGACGACCAGCGCCCCGAGGAGGAGCAGGGCGGGGAGCAGGAACCCCACCGCGACCGTACGGCTCCTGCCCCGGGTACGGGTACGGGTGCGGGTGCCAGTGCTGGTGCGGGTGCCCTTGGGGGTCCGGGCGGTCCTCGGCATGCCGGGGCCTCAGCTCTTCGCGGCGGTCCGGTACGCCTTCGCCGCGTCCGCCTCCAGACGCGCCTGGGCCCCGGCGACGTCCTTCGGGTTCTTCAGGAAGTCCTGGAGCGCCTTCCACTCGCCCTTGCCCGGGGTCCCGCCGAAGGACTGCGGCATCTGGTCCGACATGTCGAAGCGGAAGTCGTCACCGGCGCCGACGAGAGCCTTGGCGATCTCGCGCTGGACGTCGTTCGGATACGCCGCCGGGTCCAGGTTTTTGTTGGGGGAGAGGAAGCCGCCCTCGGCCGCCCAGATCCGCGCCGCGTCCGGGGAGGCCAGGAAGGCGAGCAGCGCCTGCGCGCCCTTGGTGTCCTTCAGTGCCACGGCCGCGTCACCGGCCGTCACGACGGGAGCGGTGCCGCCGCCGACCGTCGGGAACGGGAACACCTTCGCGTCCGTACCGATCTTCGCCTTCGTCTGGGCGATGTTGACGGCCGCGAAGTCGCCCTCGAAGACCATCGCCCCCTTGGGCTGGTCGCCGCCCGTGAAGGTCTGGGTCACCGAGACCGGGTACTCGGTCTGCAGCGCGCCGTTCGTGCCGCCCGCGAGCAGCGCCGGCTTCCCGAACAGCTCACCGAGCGTGGTGAGGGCCGCCGCGACGGACGGGTCGGTCCACTTGATCTCGTGCTTCGCCAGCTGGTCGTACTTCGCCGGGCCGGCCTGCGAGAGGTAGACGTTCTCGAACCAGTCGGTGAGGGTCCAGCCGTCCGCGCCGCCGACCGAGACCGGGGTGACGCCGGACGCCGAGATGGTCTCGGCGGTGGTGAGGAACTCCTTCCAGGTCTTCGGCTCGGTCGCGCCCGCGTTCTCGAAGACCGCGGTGTTGTACCAGACCAGGGACTTGTTGGCGGCCTTGAAGTAGACCCCGTACTGGGTGCCGTCGACCGCGCCGAGCTTCTGCCAGCCGGGCGAGTAGTTCGCGGCGAGCTGGGCCTCGGCCTCGGGGCCGACCGGCTTCAGCCACTTCTGGGCGGCGGCCTGCTGGATCGCGCCGACCTGCGGGAGCATCGCCACGTCGGGCGGGGAGCCGCCGGCGATCTTCGTCCCGAGGAAGTTCACGATCGGGTCCTGGGCCGGCACGAACGTGACCGTCGCGCCCGTGCGCTTCTCGAACTCCCGCAGGACCTTGGTGAAGTTCTCCTGCTCGGGGCCCGTCCAGACGGCGGCGACCTCGATCTTCTCGCCCTTGAGGGGTAAGGCGCCGGTGCTGGGCGTGGGATCACCGGGATCCTTGCCCGCCCCGCCGCCGCAGGCCGCGAGGGCCAGTGCGGTGAGCGCCGTGAGCGCCGTGATGGTCACCGCTGTCTTGCGTGGACGAAGAGTTGTACGCATCGCTGCCCCGTCTCTCCCGTGCGCGTCGCTGTCCCGTGCCGACAGGTCTACGCCGGGTGACGGAGCCCCCGCAATACCGCCTCCGGGGTCAAGCGGGCGATCGTGACGCCCTCGTGACGTGCCGTCAGGAGTGGGTGGCGGGCGCGAGCGGCGGTATGGGTGTCGCCTCGACCGAACGGGCCGCCCGGTCGAGGGCGCTCGCGAGGAGGGCCAGATCCGTCGGGCCGTTGCCCAGCTCGCGGACCGGGCGACGGGTGGGCGGGTCGCCCATCCGCTCCCACTCCAGCGGGACCACGACCGGCCGGAGCGTCGCCGTCCGCGGGATGCGGCCGGTCACGCGGCCCGCCTGGAACGGGGTCACGCGGCCGTCCGGATGGCCGAGTCTGCCCCGCCCGGCCGCCGGCACGTCCGGGCCCGCGGCCACCGGGGGCGCGTCGAGCACGATCCGCAGCCGGGCCCCGTGGGCCAGCTCCGTGTCGGCCGTACGGTCCGGGCGGGCCGAGGTCGCGACGAGGTGCACACCGAGCCGCTCGCCGTGCCGGGCGACGGCCTCCAGGGCCCGGACGACGGACCCGGCGGCCGGCCGGCCGGAGGCCCCGAGCGCCGGGGCGACCAGGGCGTCGAAGTCGTCGACGAGGACGACGAGCCGCGGCAGCGGCCCGGCGCCCGACGTCCGCGCGGAGCCGGGCTCGCCGACGGCGGGCCGCGGAATCCGCCCGCTCGCCTGGTCGCCTCCCCCGGGCTGCCCGCTCGCGGGGTGCGGTACGCGCCCGCTCGGGTGGTCGGCGAGGTCGCCGTCGCCCGTGCGGAGGGTGCGGCTGCTCGGCCGGTCGTCCAGGGACCCGCCCTCGCGCCGGGGAAGCCGCCCGCTGGGCGTGTCGGCCAGGAAGGCCTCGCCGTTCGTGGACCGGGGGTAGGCCTCGCCGACCGTGGACCGGGAGTAGGCCTCTCCGGCTGCGGACCGGGGGAGGGCCTCTCCGGCCGTGGAGCGCGCGCGGGAACCGGTCCGGTCGCCGTTCTCGCCGTCACCGGGGTAGGACCCCCGCCTCCCGACGCGCTCGCCGGCCCCGCCGTCACGCGACACGCGCCCGCTGGCGCGTCCGCCGAGGTCCTCGGCGCCGGGGTACGGCACACGGCCGCTGGAGCCGTCGTGGAGGCTGCCGTCACCCGTCCGGAGGGTGCGGCTGCTGGAGCGCCCGGCCAGGTCGTCCGCGCCGGGGTACGGCACGCGACCGCTCGGGCGGTCGCCGATCGCCCCGGAGCCCTCGCGGGGCACGCGCCCGCTGGCGCGGCCGCCCACGTCGTCGGCGCCGGGGTACGGGACACGCCCGCTGGCGCGGCCGCCCACGTCGTCCGCTCCCGCGTGCGGGACCCGGCCGCCGGGCTGGGGCGCGGTGTCGTTGTCGTCGCCCACGCGGAGGGTGCGGCCGCTGGGGCGGTCCGGGAGGCTGCCGTCGTTCGTGCGGGGCACGCGCCCGCTGGCGCGTCCGCCGAGGTCGTCGGCGCCCGGGTACGGGACACGCCCGCTGGAGCCGTCGTGGAGGCTGCCGTCGTTCGTGCGGAGGGTGCGGCCGCTTGCGCGGCCGCTCAGGTCGTCCCCGCCCGAGTACGTGATCCTGCCGCTCGGGCGGCCACCGAGGTCGCCGTCGGGTGTGCGACCGCCGCGCGTGCTCGGGAGGGCGCCGATCGTGCCGTCGCCCGTGCGCAGGGTGCGGCCGCTCGGGCGGTCCGTCAGGTCGCCCGCGTCGGGCACGCGCACGGTCGCACGGGCGCCCTGGGGCACGGACTCCGCCGCGCTCGCGGAGCGCTGGCCGATCAGCCGGTCCGCGGTGTGCGCGGCACGGGCCCCGCGCCGGTCGGCGAAGTGGCCGTCGCCGAGCAGCTCCGCCCGGCGCTTCAGCTCGGCGCCGAGCGCCTGCGCGAACTCCCGCATGCGTACCGGGTCGGAGGCGACCAGGTGCTCGGTGACGTGCGGCAGCTCCGTACAGGCCGCGAGGCCCTCGCCGCGGTCGCCGCCCGCGCCGTCCACGAGGAGCAGGCCCAGCCGGTCCGGGCGGCCGCCGGCCGCGAGGGACGCGGCGATCGAGCGGAGCAGCTCCGTCCGGCCGCTGCCCGCGGGGCCCTCGATCAGCAGGTGCGGGCCCTCCTGGGTGAGGTCCACCGACAGCGGCCCGCGCGGGCCCGCGCCGAGCACGGCCGTCCCGTCCCCGGCGGAGGCCCAGCGGGCCAGCAGGGAGGCGGGGGTCGCCCGGGCGAGGCCGAGCTCGTCGAGCAGGCGGACCGACGGGGGCAGCGCGGCGGCCCGGCCGTGCGGCGCGGCGGCCGTCTCCGTACGCAGCGGGGCGAGGGCCCGGCCGAACCGGTCCGCCCAGGCGACGGAGACCGCGTCGACCACGCCGACGGTGCCGTGACCGGCGACCCGTCCACCGGAGGTGCGGACAAGACGCAGCGCCGTCGCCACGTCGCCGCTCAGGAGCCCGGCGGCCCCGCACTCGCGGAACGCGAGGGACGCGGCGCAGGCCGCCTCGTAGGTGGCGGCCACCGGTGATTCCGGGGTGGCGGAGGGCGCCTCGGCGAGGCACAGAAGGTGGATGCCGGCCGCCGCTCCGGCGCCCGCGAGGCGCGCGACCGTCTCGCGCAGCGCGGCGGAACCGGGGTCGCCGTCGACGATCACGACCGTCGCCGGCCCGGAGTGACGGGCGGCGGCGTCGGCGACCGACGCGCGGTCGGCGCTGGGCCAGCCGGGGCCGAGGGGACCGTCGTCGAGCCGTCTGGTCAGCTCGGTCGTCCGGGCCTGCGCCTGCTCCCGGTCGTACGCCAGGAGCAGCCGGCAGTCCTGCCCGTGCGCCGGGCGGACGTGCGGGAGCCAGCCGAGCCAGCCCCAGGCGCGGCGCCGCTCCTCAAGGGAGCGGTTCCGGTCGGCGCTGATCAGCACGATCTCCAGGTCGGAGGGGGAGTGCAGGGCGGCGAGCTGGGCCACGACCGAGCGGGCGAGCCCGGCGAGCCGGTCGGCGGGGCCGGCGAGACCGAGCGAACCGGCCTCCCGCAGTCCGATGGTGACCGGCACTCCGGAGAGCTCGGCGCGGTCGGTCGTGCCGAGCCGGACCACGAGGGATTCGGGATGGCCCTGGCCCCGCTCCCAGAGCCGGGGGCCCGGACCGAGAGCGGTGAGCAGGACGGTGGCCGGATCCGGCCAGGTGTCGGCCATGGGGCCGGGGCCGGTCGCCCTGCCACGCCCGCCGGGGGCCGGACGGGCGCCGCCCAGCGCGCCGACGGGTGTGCCCGCGTGGGTGTCCGGGGTGGTGCCGGAATCGATGTCCGGGGCTGGGAGCTCCTCGCGCCCGCCCGCGAGGCGCCGGGCCCACGCGCCGAGCCCGCGCTTCCCGCCCGCGCGGCCGGGTGCGGGGGCCGGTGCGGCGCCCTGGCGGCGGGACTGCCGGGTCCTGCTGTGGGCCTCGCCGCCGTCGTGGTCGTGGTCGTGGGGACCCTCGGGCTCCTCCGCGCGCGCGTGGCCGGGGGAGGCAGGGCGGTCGCCGTAGGACTCGGCGGCGTACGCATCCGGCGCGTACGGGTCCGTGACGTGCGGATCCGTGGTGTACGGGTCCGCGTACACGTCGTCGTGGCGGGTGTCCCGGGCGGACGGCTGGGAGGCGCCGTACGGGACGCCCCGCCCGCCACCGTGGGTGGTGTCGTCGACCGTGAGTCCCGGCCGGTCCAGGTGTCCCGGGCGACCCGGGCGCCCCGAGGGCGCGTCGGTCCCTGCGGAGGCCGGTGCTCCGTCCTGCCCGGCCGTCCCGCGGGCGACCCGGAGGTGGCCCTCGCCGTCGGGGGCCGTCGCCACCGTGTCCGTACCGCCCGGCTCGTCGCCGTGGCCCGTCAGACGGAGGGCGGACTCGCCGAGGCGCAGCAGGGAGCCGGGGAGGAGCCGGACCGGGCGGTCGCCGACCGGTACGCCGTCGAGCGTCGTCCCGTTCGTCGAGCCCAGGTCGGAGACGGTGACGCGGCCGTCGTCGCCGACGGTGACCGTGCAGTGTGCGCGCGAGACGTCGGGGTCGTCGAGCGGTACGTCGGCGTCGACGGAACGGCCGATTCTGATCGGTCCGCCGTGCAGCAGGTGCACCCCGCCCGCGTCCGGTCCCGCCACCACGTGCAGTCGGGCGGAGGCGGCCTCGCCGAGCCGGTCGTCGGGGCCGGGGACCTGGAGCGAGAGGACGGCGCCGTCGACGAGCGGCGGCTCGCCGAGCACGCAGCGCCGGCTGTCGAGCCGGTCCCCGCCCGCGTAGAGCACGGTCGTGCCCGACACGGAGGTGTCGGGGCCGGTGACGGCGGCGGCCAGACCGGAGGCCACGGCGGCGAGCGCCGTCCCGGCGGGGGCCGTGACGAGCACGTCGCAGGCGCGCCCGGCGCCGTGGCCGCCGTGGCTGCCATGGCCGGAGTGCGGCGCGAGGACGGTCAGCCGGATCTGCATCGCCGTCAGCGGTCCCTTCTGCGCGAGATGCCCGGCAGGGGGACCGCCCTGTGACTCCCCCCACCCGGCACGGACGCGTCGTCCGGTACAGGTCGGCACGGCGCGGGGGCTCCCGACCCCTCCGATGCGACGTGCTGTAGGCATCCTCGCACCTGCCACCGACAACCCGCCCCCGGGTCGGCCACAAGTGATCTTGAATGGTCGGCTGTGGTCCTAAAAATGCCTGGTTGAGCATGCCTTCGGAGCATGCCTGGCAACCGTCGTGCTTCCCGGAGCGTCTTCTTCCGGACAAGTTCGCGGCGATTTCCGCCTGTGGACGACCGGCCTCTGACCCGTTCGGCGGCACTAAAGTGGGTCGGACACCCGGACGGGTCACAACAGAGGACAGGGACCCCGGGGAGCACACGAGACCACCCCAGGACCACGATCAGCAGGGAGCGCGTGACGTGCGGCCTATCGGCAGCAAGTACCTGCTCGAGGAGCCGCTCGGACGCGGCGCCACGGGCACCGTCTGGCGAGCCCGCCAGCGGGAGACGGCGGGCGCCGAGGCGGCCGTGCCCGGCCAGCCCGGGGAGACCGTCGCGATCAAGGTCCTCAAGGAGGAGCTGGCCAACGACGCGGACATCGTGATGCGCTTCCTGCGCGAGCGGTCCGTGCTCCTCCGGCTCACCCACCCGAACATCGTGCGCACCCGCGACCTGGTCGTCGAGGGCGACGTCCTCGCCCTCGTCATGGACCTCGTCGAGGGCCCCGACCTCCACCGGTACATCCGGGAGAGCGGCCCGCTCACCCCGGTCGCCGCCTCCCTCCTGACGGCCCAGATCGCCGACGCGCTCGCCGCCAGCCACGCCGACGGAGTCGTCCACCGCGACCTCAAGCCGGCCAACGTCCTGCTCGCCGAGCAGGGCGGCCAGATGCACCCGATGCTCACCGACTTCGGCATCGCGCGCCTCGCGGACTCTCCGGGTCTGACCCGGACGCACGAGTTCGTCGGCACGCCCGCGTACGTGGCGCCCGAGTCCGCCGAGGGCCGCCCGCAGACCTCCGCCGTCGACATCTACGGCGCGGGCATCCTGCTCTACGAGCTCGTCACCGGCCGGCCGCCGTTCGCCGGCGGCACCGCCCTCGAGGTCCTGCACCGGCACCTCAGCGAGGAGCCGCGCCGCCCCTCGACCGTGCCCGGCCCGCTGTGGACGGTCATAGAGCGCTGCCTCAGCAAGGACCCCGACCGACGGCCGAGCGCCGAGAACCTCGCGCGCGGCCTGCGCGCCGTCGCCGCCGGTATCGGCGTCCACGCCACACCTGCCCAGATCGAGGCCGCGGACGGCGTCGGGGCGCTCCTCGCCCCGGACCCGGCGCCCGCGCCCGTCCCGGAGACCCCGGGGGCCGCCGACGCCACCCAGGTGCTGCCCAGCGGCGCCGGGAACCCGTCGCAGTACGACCCCGCCGCCGCGACCAGCGTCATGCAGACCAGCGGACCGGCGGGCGTCGCCGACCCGACGGCCGTCATGCCCCCCGTACCGTCCCAGCCGCCGCAGTCGGAGGACCCGCACCCCTGGCAGAGCCAGCTGCGCGCGGCCCGCGACCGCAACGAGCAGACGCAGGTGCAGTACCTTGACCCGAGCGAGGACCCGCTGCGCCGCCGCCCGCAGCGCCCGCAGCAGCAGGGCCAGCAGGGCCAGTACGGTCAGCAGGGTCAGCAGGGTCAGCAGGGTCAGCAGGGTCAGCAGGGTCAGTACGGACAGCAGGGCCAGGGTCAGTACGGGCAGCAGCGGCCGCCGCAGCACCAGCAGCGGCCCGCACCGCCGCAGCAGTACCAGCAGCAGCACCAGCCGCAGCAGTACGCGCCCCCGCCGCCCCCGCAGCAGTACGCGCAGCCCCAGCAGCCGCCTCAGCAGCAGTACACGCCGCCGCAGCCGCCGCCCCAGGCCCCCGCGCCCCGCGAGCCGCGTCCGCCGCGTCAGCGCGGCGCCAACCCGATGCGGATCCCCGGCCTCGGCTGCCTCAAGGGCTGCCTGTTCACGATCGTCCTGTTCGTGGTCGCGGGCTGGCTCATCTGGGAGCTGACCCCCCTCCAGGGCTGGATCGCCGAGGGCAAGGGCTACTGGGAGGCCATCGGAGACGGCATCTCGACGGTCACGGACTGGATCTCCACGATCGGCGAGGCCACCGGCTCGGGGGGTACTACCGGCGGTACAGGGCAGTAACCCCACGTAATACTGCCGATTTATCGACTTCCGAAGGGTGATTTCCCCTCGGAAGTGACGACCGGCGGCTGCGGACGCGTAGCTTTGACGCGAACCGCAGCCGCTGAGGGAGCAGTCTTGGCACGGAACATCGGCAGCCGCTACACCGCCCACCAGATCCTCGGACGGGGCAGCGCAGGAACGGTGTGGCTCGGCGAGGGACCCGAAGGGCCCGTCGCCGTCAAACTGCTGCGCGAGGACCTGGCCTCCGACCAGGAACTCGTCGGCCGCTTCGTCCAGGAGCGCACCGCCCTGCTCGGCCTCGACCACCCCCGCGTGGTCAAGGTCCGCGACCTCGTCGTCGACGGCAACGACCTCGCCCTCGTCATGGACCTCGTGCGCGGCACCGACCTGCGCACCCGCCTGGACCGGGAGCGGCGGCTCGCCCCCGAGGCCGCCGTCGCGATCACCGCCGACGTCGCCGACGCCCTGGCCGCCGCGCATGCCGCCGGCGTCGTCCACCGGGACGTCAAGCCGGAGAACATCCTGCTCGACATGGAGGGCCCGCTCGGCCCGGGCGGCGCCCACCCCGCCCTCCTCACCGACTTCGGCGTCGCCAAGCTGATCGACACCCCCGGCCGCACCAAGGCCACCCGGATCATCGGCACCCCCGACTACCTCGCCCCCGAGATCGTCGAGGGCCTCCCGCCGCGCGCCGCCGTCGACATCTACGCCCTCGCCACCGTCCTGTACGAGCTGCTCGCCGGCTTCACGCCCTTCGGCGGCGGCCACCCCGGCGCCGTCCTGCGCCGCCACGTCACCGAGACCGTCGTCCCGCTCCCCGGCATCCCCGAGGAGCTGTGGCAGCTGATCGTGCAGTGCCTGGCGAAGGCCCCCGCCTCCCGCCTGCGCGCCTCCGAGCTCGCCGCCCGCCTCAAGGACGTCCTGCCGCTGCTCAAGGGCATCCCGCCGCTGGACGTGGACGAGCCCGACGCGGAACCGGCATCGGCGTCCGCGGCGGAGCCGTACGAGGAGGACGCGTACGCCACCGGCACGGGCACCGGCGAGCCCGGCCCGCGGCGGGCCGCCGTCCCGCTCGTCCCCGGCGCCTCCGCCGACTCCAACCGCGACACCCACACCTCCATGCGCGTCCCGGCCCCCGACGAGCTCTCCGGCGGCCCCCTCGGCACCGCCCGGGCACCCCGCCCCGCGGGCGCCCGGCGCCCCGGCTCGGCCCGCCACAAGGCGGGCGTGGTCCGCAAGCGCCGGATCACCCTCGCCGTCGCCGCGGTCGTGGTCGCCGGAGCGCTCGGCGCCGGCGGCTACCTGGCGGTCTCCGGAGACGGTGACGCGCCGCCGCAGGACTCCAAGCAGTCCTCCCAGCCGTAGCGGGCGGGCGCACGGCCCCCAGGGGGCCTCTCGCCCCCTGACGGCCAAAGGTTCGGCTCCTCGCCCGGAGCCGTTACGCTGGACGCGTGGCAGTCGTCGATGTATCCGAAGAGCTGAAGTCCCTCTCCTCGACCATGGGGTCGATCGAGGCCGTCCTGGACCTCGAGAAGCTGAGGGCCGACATCGCCGTGCTCGAAGAGCAGGCCGCGGCCCCGTCCCTCTGGGACGACCCGGAGGCGGCGCAGAAGATCACGAGCAAGCTTTCGCACCTCCAGGCGGAGGTCCGGAAGGCCGAGACGCTGCGCGGGCGGATCGACGACCTCGCGGTGCTCTTCGAGCTCGCCGAGGAGATGGACGACCAGGACACCCTCGCCGAGGCCGAGACGGAGCTCACCTCCGTCCGCAAGGCCCTCGACGAGATGGAGGTCCGCACGCTCCTCTCCGGCGAGTACGACGAGCGCGAGGCCCTGGTCAACATCCGGGCCGAGGCCGGCGGCGTCGATGCCTCCGACTTCGCCGAGCGGCTCCAGCGCATGTACCTGCGCTGGGCGGAGCGCCACGGCTACCCGACGGAGATCTACGAGACGTCGTACGCCGAAGAGGCCGGCATCAAGTCGACCACCTTCGTCGTGAAGACGCCGTACGCCTACGGCACCCTCTCCGTCGAGCAGGGCACCCACCGCCTGGTCCGCATCTCGCCCTTCGACAACCAGGGCCGCCGCCAGACGTCCTTCGCGGGCGTCGAGGTCCTCCCCGTCGTCGAGTCCTCCGACCACGTCGAGATCGACGAGTCCGAGCTGCGCGTCGACGTCTACCGCGCCTCGGGCCCCGGCGGCCAGGGCGTCAACACGACCGACTCGGCGGTGCGCATCACGCACCTCCCGACCGGCATCGTGGTCTCCTGCCAGAACGAGCGCTCCCAGATCCAGAACAAGGCGAGCGCCATGAACGTCCTCCAGGCCAAGCTCCTGGAGCGTCAGCGCCAGGAGGAGCGCGCCCGGATGGACGCGCTCAAGGACAGCGGCAGCTCCTGGGGCAACCAGATGCGCTCGTACGTCCTCCACCCGTACCAGATGGTCAAGGACCTCCGTACGGAGTTCGAGGTCGGCAACCCGCAGTCGGTCCTGGACGGCGAGATCGACGGCTTCCTGGAGGCCGGTATCCGCTGGCGCAAGCAGCAGGACAAGTAGCCCCACGGCACCGTACGTTCGGGCCCCGCACCTCTTCGGTGCGGGGCCCGTCGTCGTTCCGTACGGTCACTACCGTCACTACCGTCCGGTCAGCGGATTCGCTGGCGCAAGCGGATTCGCGGTGGCCGAAGTGCTTTGTCGACAAGGGAACTGGCATTGCGGGGCCCGGAGTTCTGGGTTTACGTCACAGTTGCATCGTTGTATGTGGGGCAGTTCGTGATCTTTCGGGCATCGCACGCGCAACGACCTTGACGCTTCATCGGAAACTCGGAAGGGTGGCGTACTGGCATGCGCATTTCTGGGGCGCGTGCGAACGGGGGCCGGCCAGCAGTGAGCCGCCTCTGTCGCGGCCCCCGAGCGCTGCCCCATGACGAGATGAGCTACTGGGGGTAGCAGATCAGATGACCAACAAGACGCGAGTCCGTTTGGTGCGCGTTGCGGCGAGCGCCGTGATCATCGCCGGTGCGTCCCTGACGGCGGCCGGTGCCGCCACGGCCGTCGGCGGGTCCGAGAGTGGCGTGTCCAGCCTGAGCGCAGGCATTCTCGGCGACGACCCCTGCGAGGAGGTGGGTGGCGTCTGCGAGACCGGCGGCAGCGAGTCCGGCGGTTCTGAGACCGGCGGCAGCGAGACCGGCGGCAGCGAGACCGGCGGTTCTGAGACCGGTGGTTCTGAGACTGGTGGTTCTGAGACTGGTGGTTCCGAGACCGGTGGTTCCGAGACCGGCGGTTCCGAGACCGGTGGTTCTGAGACCGGCGGCAGCGAGACCGGTGGTTCCGAGACCGGTGGTTCTGAGACCGGTGGTTCTGAGACCGGTGGTTCTGAGACCGGTGGCAGTGAGACCGGTGGTTCTGAGACTGGTGGTTCTGAGACCGGCGGTTCTGAGACCGGTGGTTCTGAGACCGGCGGTTCTGAGACTGGTGGTTCTGAGACCGGTGGTTCTGAGACCGGCGGCAGCGAGACCGGTGGTTCCGAGACCGGTGGCAACGCCTCGTCCGGCTCGTCGGGCACGTCGGGCACGTCCGGCAACTCGGGCTCGTCCGGTACCTCGGGTACGTCGGGCTCCTCCGGCAACTCGGGCAACTCGGGTGCCTCGGGCTCGGCCAGCTCCACCGGCGGGTCCTCCAGCACCGGTGGGTCCTCCTCCACCGGTGGGTCCTCCACCGACGGCGGCTCCACCACGACCGGCGGCTCGACCACCGGCGGCGGTTCCTCCACCGACGGTGGCGCCGGCACCTGCACCGTCGACCTCGACGGCGCCGAGTGCGTCGACACCGGCAACAACACCGACACCAACAACGCCGGCTCGCAGCCCGTGCAGCAGGGTCAGGCGAAGGAAGAGCTCGCCGAGACCGGTGCGGCCGAGACCTCGTTCCTGGTCATCGGTGCCGCGACCATGATCGCCGGTGGCATCGGCTTCCGTATGCTGCCGCGTCTCGTCGGCGGCGGCCGCGCCGCCGTCTGATCGCCCCGCACAGGGCGTGACGCACGGCGCGTGACGTACAATGCATGACGTACAACGCATGACGAAGGGCCGGGGAACTCATCCCCGGCCCTTCCTCGTGCTCCGGCTTCGCGTGACGTCTCCCTGTCCGGCCGGGCCTAGGCCGCCTGGACCACCGCGAGCAGGGCGATTGCGGCCAGCAGGGCGATCGCCAGCGTCAGCAGCATCGCGGGACTCAGCCCCTGAGGGGTCAGGCGCTCGCGGTTCGCGCGGCAGACGCGGCATCGGCCCTCGGCTACGGGGCCCGCGCAGTTGGCGCACACCAGTCGGTCGTAGGTCATGCGCTCTCCTCCTCCCGCACAGGGATCCACACCAGGACAACGGCCGGAGGGGCCCGGACGTTCCCCCTACCACTGTGCCAGCTCCGCGACGTTTCGGCGCGCCCCACCGGATCGCCCGCCTTCGGCCCGGAAGGGCGAAAAGGATAAAGCACGCAAGCCAGGACCGCGACTGCGCGGGCCATCCCCGTTCGCGTAAGGTCACGCACACCTACTCCCGGCCGACCATGGTGCATCCGTGATCCGATTCGACAACGTCTCCAAGTCCTATCCGAAGCAGAACCGCCCCGCGCTCCGGGATGTCTCCCTGGAGATCGAGAAGGGGGAGTTCGTCTTCCTCGTCGGTTCGTCCGGCTCCGGAAAGTCGACTTTCCTGCGGCTGCTCCTTCGTGAGGAGCGCGCCAGTCAAGGCCAGGTGCACGTCCTCGGCAAGGACCTGGCCCGGCTCTCCAACTGGAAGGTCCCGCACATGCGGCGCCAGCTCGGCACCGTCTTCCAGGACTTCCGCCTGCTCCCCAACAAGACCGTCGCCGAGAACGTGGCCTTCGCCCAGGAGGTCATCGGCAAGCCGCGCGGCGAGATCCGCAAGGCCGTGCCGCAGGTGCTCGACCTGGTCGGGCTCGGCGGCAAGGAGGACCGGCGGCCCGGCGAGCTCTCCGGTGGTGAGCAGCAGCGCGTGGCCATCGCCCGCGCCTTCGTCAACCGCCCGATGCTGCTGATCGCCGACGAGCCCACCGGCAACCTCGACCCGCAGACCTCCGTCGGCATCATGAAGCTGCTCGACCGCATCAACAGGACAGGGACCACCGTCGTCATGGCGACCCACGACCAGAACATCGTCGACCAGATGCGCAAGCGCGTCATCGAGCTCGAGAAGGGCCGCCTCGTCCGCGACCAGGCGCGCGGCGTCTACGGCTACCAGCACTGAGCGGGCCGGCGAAGAACAGGTAGGGGAAAGCAGTCACCATGCGCGCTCAGTTCGTGCTCTCCGAGATCGGCGTCGGCCTCCGGCGCAACCTGACGATGACCTTCGCCGTCATCGTCTCCGTGGCCCTCTCGCTCGCCCTCTTCGGCGGCGCGCTGCTCATGCGCGAGCAGGTCAGCACGATGAAGGACTACTGGTACGACAAGGTCAACGTCTCCATCTTCCTCTGCAACAAGACCGACGCGGCCACCGCGCCCAAGTGCGCCAAGGGCGCGGTCACGAAGCAGCAGAAGGAACAGATCGAGGCCGATCTGAAGAAGATGGACATCGTGGAGAACGTCCACCACGAGTCGGCCGAAGAGGCGTTCGCGCACTACAAGGAGCAGTACAGCGACACCGCCATCGCGTCCGTCATCACGCCGGACCAGATGCAGGAGTCGTTCCGGGTCAAGCTCAAGGACCCGGAGAAGTACAAGGTGGTCGCCACGGCCGTCGCCGGCCGTGACGGCGTCGAGTCGGTGCAGGACCAGCGGGGCATCCTGCAGAACCTCTTCGACCTGATGAACGGCATGAACATCGCCGCCGTCGGCGTCATGGCCCTGATGCTGGTCATCGCGCTGATGCTGATCGTCAACACCGTCCGCGTCTCGGCCTTCAGCCGCCGCCGCGAGACGGGCATCATGCGACTCGTCGGCGCGTCCAGCTTCTACATCCAGATGCCGTTCATCATGGAGGCCGCGTTCGCCGGACTCCTCGGTGCCGCCTTCGCCTGCGTGCTCCTGCTGGTCGGCCGGTACTTCCTCATCGACCACGGCATCGCGCTCGCCGAGAAGATGCAGCTGGTCAACTTCATCGGCTGGGACGCCGTCTTCGCCGTGCTGCCGTACGTGCTCCTCATCGGTCTGCTCATGCCGGCCATTGCCGCGTTCATCGCGCTGCGCAAGTACCTGAAGGTGTGAGAAGACACCACTGACGGCGAATGGCGTCGTACGGGCAAAGCCCGTGCGGCGCCATCGCCTTGTCCTAGAGTGGGCGCCATGCCGGCCGACGCCGATCACCGCTTCTGCATCCGGCCCCGCGGAGTGCTCCGTGGGGCCGTTCTGACGTTGGTCTTCACCGGTGTCCTCGCCACCGCGGCCGCTACCGGGGCGCTGCCCCGGCGGGACGCGGAGGACGGGGAGTCCCGGGATTCCGCCCGTGCGGCGGCCACGGTCGACCGCGCCGCCCTGAACCGCGCCGCCGCCGCGGCCATGGCCGACGGGAAGTCCGGCAAGCAGGCCGCCGAGGAGTTCGTCAGCCGCAGCGGCGACCGATGGGGCGCGGTGTACGACAAGAGGGAGTACGCCGAGTTCGAGCAGGCCCTCGACGGGGCCTACACGGGCGTCGGGCTCTCCGCGAGGCGGGCCGCCGCCGGTGGCGGGGTCGAGGTGACCCGGGTCCAGGCCGGCGGCCCCGCCGAGCGGGCCGGGCTCCGGGCCGGCGACCGGCTCGTCTCCGTCGACGGGCGCCCGGCCGGCGCGCTCTCCGTCTCCGAGGTCGTCTCCCTGCTGCGCGGCGACGGCGTCCCCGGATCGGCCGTCGCCCTCCGGGTCGAGCGCGGCCGCGCCACCTGGACGGAGACCCTGCACCGGGCCCGGCTCGCGACGGACCCGGTCACCGTCCGCCGCCTCGACGACGGGGCCGTGCTGATCAAGGTGGCCGCCTTCACCAAGGGCGCGGGCGCGCGCGTACGGGACGCGGTACGGGACGCACCGGCCGGCGCCGGGGTCCTGCTGGACCTGCGGGGCAACTCCGGCGGACTGGTCGCGGAGGCCGCCGTCGCCGCCTCCGCGTTCCTCGACGGCGGCCTGGTCGCCACGTACGACGTCGAGGGCGAGCAGCGGGCCGTGTACGCGGACGGGGGCGGCGATACCGGCCGGCCCCTGGTGGCGCTGATCGACGGCGGCACGATGAGCGCGGCCGAGCTGCTCACCGGCGCCCTGCAGGACCGGGGCCGGGCGGTCACGGTCGGCTCGCGGACCTTCGGCAAGGGCTCGGTGCAGATGCCGAGCGCGCTGCCGGACGGCTCCGTGGCCGAGCTGACCGTCGGCCACTACCGCACGCCGGCCGGGCACGCGGTGGACGGTCGCGGGATCACGCCCGACCTGACGGCGGCGGAGAAGGCCGAGGAACGGGCTCGTACGGTATTGAGTGGCCTCGGAGGGGGCTCTTAGTGCGAAAATAGCCGCACTATGGCAAAGGGACTCGTGAACGTGCAGGGCAAGCCTGCCAAGAAGAACCAGGACAAGGCGCCCGAGCGGAAGATCATCGCTCAGAACAAGAAGGCGCGCCACGACTACCACATCGTCGACACCTATGAGTGCGGTCTCGTCCTCACGGGCACCGAGGTGAAGTCGCTGCGGATGGGCCGCGCCTCACTGGTCGACGGCTTCGTGCAGATCGACCGGCACGAGGCGTGGCTGCACAACATCCATGTGCCCGAGTACATGCAGGGCAGCTGGACCAACCACTCGGCGAAGCGGAAGCGCAAGCTGCTCCTGCACCGCGAGGAGATCGACAAGCTGGAGTCGAAGTCGCAGGAGACGGGTCACACGATCGTGCCCCTCGCGCTGTACTTCCTGAACGGCCGGGTCAAGGTCGAGATCGCGCTCGCCAAGGGCAAGAAGGAGTTCGACAAGCGGCAGACCCTGCGTGAGCAGCAGGACACCCGCGAGACGAACCGGGCCATCGCGGCGGCCAAGCGCAGGGAGCGGGCGGCCAAGATCAGCTGACGGCGCGGGCGCGGGTAATACGCTGGCGACAGCGCCCGTCGGTCACGTACGATGGGTCTTGCACACCTCGCGAGGGGTGCGCGCTTTGAAAACAAAACATGGGGATGATCGGTTTCGACAGCGGATGCCGATGCAGAGGAAGCGTGTCGAGGAAGCGGCAATGATCTCGTTAACCATATGTCGCAACCAATAATCGCCAACTCCAAGAGCGATAACTCCCGCTTCGCCCTCGCTGCCTAATTTTAGGTAACGACAAGAAGCCTCTGTGAGGAGCGTCAGCCCGGGGGTGGTCCCGACCCGGATCCTGGCGTCATTTAGGGATCTAAACTTCTCGCCCCGGTCACGGGGGTGAGAAGGAAATCAAACAGTGACTGAGCCCGTCGGAGACTTGTCCGCGTGATCTCCGGGGCTGAGAAACTCGTAGCGGACTGCGCACGGAGAAGCTCTGTTTCCGTACCGTTGGACGCGGGTTCGATTCCCGCCATCTCCACTCATCCCATGTTGGGCAGAGGCCCGGCAGTCGTCATGACTGCCGGGCCTCTGTCGTGCCGTGACCCCGGAGACGTACGCCCCCTTGTCGACTTGGTCTGGACCTGCCACCCTGCCGGGGCCGCCCCCTCACTCACGGCAACCCCGGAGGTACGTATGCGTCACAGACCCCTCGCGGTCCTGCTCATGCTCTTCGCCCTCCTCGTCCCCACCACGCCGGCCACCGCCGCCGCACCCGTCCAGGTCTACGGGGCCTGGCACTGCGGCGACGACTACTGCACGTGGGGCACCGTCCGCGACCTCGCCGAGTTCGACGCCAAGAACCACTGGCTGATCGACCGGGGAGACGGCCGTCCCTCGGTCAACCTCGTCGTCCTCAGCTTCGTCGAGCCGCTCAAGCTGCTGCGCCGCACCACCGACGCGACGACCGCGAACGGCGTGCCCGTCGGCATGAACCGGGACGTCGTCCAGTACTTCACCTCGCGCGGGATCCGCGTGATGCTCTCCATCGGCGGGATCACCTACACCGACGAGTGGGACACGGCCCTCGCCGAGAACGCCACCCAGCTGGGGCTGAACGCCGCAGCCGTCGCCGCCGACCTCGGCGTCGGCATCGAGATCGACTACGAGCAGAACACCGGCCCGAACCTCACCGGGCTCCAGGCCTTCATCGACGCCTACCGGTCGGTCCACGCCTACGACGCCTCCGGTACGAAGCCGGCCTCCCGGCTCACCATCGACACGGCCGCCGGCGACCGCTGGCTCATCGACATCAACCGCAAGGCCACCGCCGACTGGCTGCGCACGGACACGCCCGTGCTCGACTACGCCAACGCCATGGTGACCGCCCGGCCCACCTCGGCGAGCTCGCACATCGCCAACTGGCAGGAGCACATCGACGGCAAGTCGCAGTTCTCGCCGCCGGTCGCCCCGCTGGCCCCCGCCAAGTTCACGGCGGGGCTGTACCTGGCGTACGGGCGCAGTCCGCTGCCCGAGTGCACGGACTTCGCGAACTCGCTGCAGAACGCCACCGGCGAGTGGGTGCGGAACGCGGCCCCGAACGGCGCGGGCACCACGGCCGGGCTGCTCGGGTACATGTTCTGGGCCGCCGAGAAGCCGTCCACCCGGGGCCTCGGCACCCAGGAGCCCAACGGATGCGCGGGCGGCGCCGGGGCGGGAGCGACCGCGTACGGCGTGCAGGTGCCGATGCCGCCGCTGCGGCAGAGCTGACCGCCCGGGTGGTGCCGCCGCGGCCGAGCTGACCGTCCCCGCGTTCGTCAGGCCCGCGTTCGTCAGGCCCGTGCGCGGCGGCCCACCCCGGTCGCCGCGCACAGGGCGAGCGCCAGGGTCGCCGCCGCGATCGGGACGAGGAAGCCGAAGGCGGGGAAGGGGGCGTGGTCGGCTGACCAGCCGCCGGTGGCGGAGCCCGCCGCGATGCCGGCGAGGAGCGCGGTCACCGCGAGCGTCATGCCTTCGTTGAGCCGGGACGCGGGCGTCAGGCGCTGGACCAGGCCCATGCCCGTGACCATCGTCGGAGCCGTCGCCATGCCCGCCACGAGCAGGCCGCCCGCGAGGGCGAGCAGGGAGCCGGTCGTGGCGGCGAGCAGCGGCATCGCCATGAGGACGGTCATCGCGGCCAGGCAGGTGCGCAGCCGGGCGGTGCGGCGGGCGCGGCCGTAGAGGAGGCCCGCGGCGCAGGAGCCGGCGGCCTGGAGGGCGAGGACGGGACCGGCGACGGGCCCGTCCACGTACGCCAGGGTCACCACCTCCATCGAGCCGAAGACCGCCCCGGTGGCGAGGAAGACCGCGAGCAGCGGCACCATGCCGGGGGTCCGCAGCGGGGAGCCGGCGGCGGTGCGGGGGGCGATCGGGGGCTCCGTGGAGCGCTGGGCGGCGAAGAGCAGGACACCGCCCAGGAAGAGCGCGGCCGCCACGAGGGTGCCCGCCTCCGGGAAGAGCGTCGAGCAGAGGAGCGCGGCGAGCACCGGGCCGAGCATGAAGCAGAGCTCGTCGACGGCCTGCTCGAAGGCGTTGGCGGTGTGCAGGGCGTTCGGGTCGTCCTTGAGGAGGTGCGCCCAGCGGGCCCGGGACATACCGCCGGTGTTCGGGGCGGTGGCGGTGACGGCGGCGACGAGGAAGAGGGTCCAGGCGGGGGCCTTCCCGTGGACGCAGAGGAGCAGGACCAGGTGTCCGAGGACCGCGTACGCCGTGGCCGGGACGGCGACGCGGGCCTGGCCGTACCGGTCGACGAGCCGGGCGATCCAGGGGGCGGCCAGGGCCCCGGCGGTCAGGCCGGTGGCCGTGACCGAGCCGGCCAGGGCGTACGAGTCGTAGCGGCCCGCGATCATGATCACGGCGCTCACGCCGAACATGCCCGTCGGGAGCCGGGCGATCAGGTTTCCGGCGGTGAAGGCGCGGGTGCCGGGGTGAGTGAAGAGGCGGAGGTAGGGGTTGCGGGGCGGTGTCCGGCGGGTGGCGGTTCGGTCTTCGGCGCTTCGGCGTTCGGCGTACCGTGGGGCGAGGGCCGGGCCCGCCGGGGTGAGGGTGAGGTCCGGTTGCGGCATGGATCAAGGTTCGCGGGCGCGGTACCGGTGGGTCCAACACCTGATCGGTGGCCATTCACGCACCTGTGTTGTTAAATGCGTCGGTGACCTTCCCGGGCCCCTCGTACGACCTCGATCCCCGCCTCCTGCGCGCCTTCACCGCCGTCGCCGAGGAGCTGCACTTCACCCGCGCCGCCGCCCGCCTCTACCTCGCCCAGCAGGCTCTGAGCCGTGACATCCGGCGCCTGGAACGGGAGTTGGACACCGAGCTCTTCGTACGGACCACCCGGCAGGTCGCTCTCACCCCCGACGGCGAACGCCTCCTCCCGTACGCGCGAAGGGTGTTGGCCGCCCACGACGAGCTCACCGACGCCTTCCGTGCCGCGTCCCGGCCGCTCCTCGTCGACCTCAACACCCCCGGCCTCGCGCACGAGCGCGTCCTGCGCCGGGCCCGTGAACTCGCCCCCGAGCACGAGCTGATGGCCCGCTACGAGAGCGGACTCACCGGCGCCGTGCGGGAGATCCTCGCCGGCCGGATCGACACCTCCTTCGGCCGGTACGGAGGACTGGCCGACGGGCTCAGGGCGCGGCTCGACAGCCAGTTCGTGCGGTACGAGCGGATGGCCGTGATCCTCCCCGAGGACCACGAGCTCGCCGCCCTCCCCGAGGTCCCGCTCGCCGGCCTCGCGGGCGAGCGGATCTACGCGGGCGCCGGCAACGACCGCACGCCCGAGTGGACCGACCTCGCCGTGCGGCTCTTCGCCGGGCGCGGGATCGAGGTCGCCGCGCCCGCGCCGCTCGCGGTCGGACACGAGGAGTTCCGCCGGATCATGGCCAAGCACCGCCATCCGGTCCTCGCCGTCGTCGACTTCCCGCCCATGCCGGACTGCGTGCTCCGACCGCTCGTCGACCCCGTACCCCTGTCACCCGTGAGCCTGGTGTGGCGCAAGGGGCTGCGCCACGCCGGTCTGGACGCCCTGCGGACAGCCGCCGCGGAGATCGCCGCCCGCGAGGGCTGGTCGACCCGCCCCCCGGGCTCCTGGCTGCCGGAGGGGGAGCCGGGGATACCCGGCTGACCCGCCGGAATGGGGGCGCTCACAGCAGCTGCGCGCGCCGGGTGAGAGCAAGGTTCCGTCCCCGTCACCTCGCGGCACCGGGCTGAAACGCGGCCTCCCTAGCGTCTGCGGCAGGAGGACCGGGGCTGTGGACGCCTCAGGACCCGACACCGCGGAGGTACGACATGGGCGGCCGGTGGATCGAACGGTGGGAGCCGGAGGACGAGACCTTCTGGCGTGAGAAGGGGGAGCGGATCGCACGGCGGAATCTGCTCTTCTCCGTGCTCTCCGAGCACATCGGCTTCTCGATCTGGAGCCTGTGGTCGGTGATGGTGCTCTTCATGGGGCCGCAGTACGGAATCGACCCGGCCGGCAAGTTCTTCCTGATCGCGACCGCGACCCTCGTCGGCGCGCTGATCCGGATCCCGTACACCTTCGCCGTCGCCCGTTACGGCGGCCGAAACTGGACCGTCTTCAGCGCCCTGCTGCTCCTGCTGCCGGCCGGCTTCGCCTTCGTGGTGATGGAGCCGGGCACCTCGTACACGACGTTCGTCCTGGTGGCCGCGCTCACCGGCGTCGGCGGCGGCAACTTCGCCTCCTCCATGACGAACATCAACGCCTTCTTCCCGCTGCGGAAGAAGGGCTGGGCGCTCGGGCTCAACGCGGGCGGCGGCAACATCGGCGTCCCCGTCGTCCAGCTCATCGGCCTGCTCGTCATCGGCACCGCCGGGGCCATGCACCCGAGGATCGTGCTCGGCATCTACCTGCCCCTGATCGTCGTCGCCGCCGTGTGCTGCGCGTTCTTCATGGACAACCTCACTCCTGTGAAGAACGACACCGGGGCCGCGAAGGAGGCCGTCCGGGCCAGGCACACCTGGATCATGTCCTTCCTCTACATCGGCACCTTCGGCTCCTTCATCGGCTACAGCTTCGCCTTCGGGCTCGTGCTCCAGACCCAGTTCGGACGCACCCCGCTCCAGGCCGCCTCGCTCACCTTCATCGGCCCGCTCCTCGGCTCCCTCATCCGGCCCGTCGGCGGCTCCCTCGCCGACCGGCACGGCGGCGCCCGCATCACCCTGTGGACCTTTGCGGCGATGTCCGCCGCGACCGGAGTCGTGATCTACGCCTCCGTCGTCGAGTCGCTCGCCGTCTTCCTCGTCGGCTTCATCGGCCTCTTCGTCCTCACCGGCCTCGGCAACGGCTCCACGTACAAGATGATCCCGGCGATCTTCCTCGCCCAGGGGCACCGCAAGGGCCTCTCCGGGGAGGCGGCCGAGGCCTACGGGCGGCGGCTCTCCGGGGCCTCCATGGGCCTCATCGGGGCCGTCGGCGCGCTCGGCGGGCTCGGCATCAACCTCGCCTTCCGCCAGTCCTTCCAGACCGCCGGCACCGGCACCGGCGCCTTCGTCGCCTTCCTCGCCTTCTACGCGGCCTGCATCGTCGTCACCTGGGCGGTATACCTTCGCCGGCCGTCGGCCGTGCCCGAGACCGCCGAGGGGGTCACGGAGGCGGTCGCGGACGTGGCGCCCCGGTCCGGATACGCGAAGGTGTGACCAACCATGCCAGGCGAGGACCGTAACGACCAGGAAATACGGGCGAACCGAGTCCGTCACGCACCCCCGTCAGGCTCTGGGCCCATGGACGAGCAAGAACACGGCCCCCTCGCCGGCTTCACGGTCGGCGTCACCGCGGCGCGGCGCGCGGACGAACTCATCGCGCTGCTGCGCCGGCGCGGCGCGGCCGTCGTCCACGGCCCCGCCCTGCGGATCGTGCCCCTCGCGGACGACACCGAGCTCCTGGCCGCCACCAAGGAACTCATCGCCCACGCCCCGGACGTCGTCGTCGCCACCACGGCGATCGGCTTCCGGGGCTGGGTCGAGGCCGCCGACGGCTGGGGGTACGGCGAGGAACTCCTCGCCGTCCTGCGGGAGGTCGAGCTCCTCGCCCGCGGCCCGAAGGTCAAGGGCGCCGTACGGGCCGCCGGACTCACCGAGTCCTGGTCGCCCTCGTCGGAGTCCATGGCCGAGGTCCTCGACCGGCTCCTCGCCGAGGGCGTCACCGGCCGGCGCGTCGCCCTCCAGCTGCACGGGGAGCCGCTCCCCGGCTTCGTGGAGGCCCTCACGGCCGGCGGCGCCGAGGTCGTCGTCGTCCCCGTCTACCGCTGGATGGCCCCGGAGGACACCGGCCCCCTGGACCGGCTCCTCGACGCGACCCTCTCCGGCAGCCTGGACGCGGTGACCTTCACCAGCGCCCCGGCCGCCGCCTCCCTGCTCTCCAGGGCGGCGGAGAAGGGCGTACGGGAGGAACTCGTCGCCGCGCTCCGGCACGACGTCCTGACGGTCTGCGTGGGCCCCGTGACGGCCCTCCCGCTCCAGACCGAGGGCATCGACACGTACCAGCCCGAACGCTTCCGGCTCGGCCCGCTCGTCCAGCTCCTCTGCACGGAGCTCCCGGCCCGCTCCCAGGTCCTGCCGGTCGCCGGCCACCGGGTGGAGGTCCGCGGCCACGCGGTCCTCGTCGACGGCGGCCTGCGCCCCGTCCCGCCCGCCGGAATGGCCCTCCTGGGGCTGCTCGCCCGCCGCCCCGGCTGGGTGGTCTCCCGGGCCGACCTGCTGCGCGCGCTGCCCGGCGCGGGGCGCGACGAGCACGCGGTGGAGACGGCCATGGCCCGCCTCCGGACGGCGCTCGGCACCCCGAAACTGATCCAGACCGTCGTCAAGCGCGGCTACCGCCTGGCCCTCGACCCGGCGGCGGACGACAAGTACGACACCCTTTAGGACCCTTCAGGACCCCCTTCAGGGCCTCATCTGGGCCCCTTCCAGCGGCTTCCGCACGGCGGCCCGGCGCCCCGCTTTCCGAGCTCCCCGCGCGTGAACGGTGATCGCGCCTGACACGGTGCCTTCCGGTGGCGTACGCTCGACGGCTGCCCAGTGCACGTCAGAAGGGGGCCTTAGGTGGCCGCGCAGGAAGCCGTGGACACGGTCAGAGACCGTGAGATCGGCGTCGAGCAGGAACATCTGGATCAGGTCTACCGCCGGCTGGAGGAGAAGATCCACGAAGCGGAGTTCCTGATGAACGACGCCGCTCAGCGGGGGCAGGTCGGCACGCCCGGCGCCCTCGCCGAGCGCGACGCCCAGGTCTTCCGCGCCGGCATCCACCTCAACAGGCTCAACAACGAGTTCGAGGACTTCCTCTTCGGGCGGATCGACCTGCTGTACGGCAAGGACGGCAAGAGGGGGCCCGACGGCGCCTACACCTCCGTGGAGCCCGCCGAGGACGCCGTCCGTCCGGACAACACCGCCGACATCGGCGAGACCCTCCACATCGGGCGGATCGGCGTCCTCGACTCCGACTACTCGCCCTTGGTGATCGACTGGCGGGCGCCCGCCGCCGCGCCCTTCTACCGGTCGACGCCCGTCGACCCGGGCCGGGTCGTGCGTCGGCGCGTCATCCGCTCCAAGGGCCGCCGGGTCCTCGGCGTCGAGGACGACCTGATGCGCCCCGAGCTGCGGGCCACCCTCGAAGGCCGCGAGCTGCCCGTGATCGGCGACGGCGCCCTCATGGCCGCCCTCGGCCAGGCCCGCAGCCACACCATGCGGGACATCGTCTCCTCCATCCAGGCGGAGCAGGACCTCGTCATCCGCGCGCCCGCCGCCTCCGTCACGTACGTGGAGGGCGGCCCCGGCACCGGCAAGACCGCCGTCGCCCTGCACCGCGCGGCCTACCTGCTCTACCAGGACCGGCGGCGGTACGCGGGCGGCATCCTCATCGTCTCGCCGACCCCGCTCCTCGTCTCGTACACCGAGGGCGTCCTGCCCTCCCTCGGCGAGGAGGGCCAGGTCGCGATCCGCGCCGTCGGCTCGCTGGTCGACGGCGCCGAGGCCACCGCCTACGACGATCCGGCCGTCGCCCGGATCAAGGGCTCCTCCCGCATGCTCCACGTGCTGCGGAAGGCCGCCAGGGGCGCCCTGGAGACCCCGGCGCCCCGGCAGCCCGCCGGGGACCAGCTGGAGTTCGGCGAGGAGCCCGGCGCGCCCACCGGGACGCCCACCCGGCTCCGGGTCGTCGCCTTCGGCCGCCGGATCGAGCTGGAGGCCGAGGACCTCCGGCGCATCCGCCACAACGTCCTGGGCGGCACCGCCCCCGTCAACCTGCTGCGCCCGCGCGCCCGCCGGCTGCTCCTCGACGCGCTGTACGCCAGGTCGGGCGCCGTCGGCCGGCACAGCGACCCCGAGCTCGCGGCCGAGCTGCGCTCCTCCTTCGACGAGGACGTCTCCACCGAGGACTCCTTCCTCGGCTTCCTCGACGCCTGGTGGCCCGAGCTCACCCCGCGCGGGGTGCTCGACGCGATGGCCGACGAGCGGCGGCTCGGCCGCTGGGCCCGCCGGATCCTCAACCCGGGTGAGGTGCGGCGGCTCGCCCGCTCGCTGCGCCGCCGCGAGCTCTCCGTCCACGACGTGGCGCTCCTCGACGAGCTGAGCACCCTGGTCGGCGCCCCGGCCAGGCCGCGCAAGAAGCGGGAGTACGACCCGCTGGACCAGCTCTCGGGCCTGGAAGAGCTCATGCCCGTACGCGAGGAGACGCAGCGCGAGCGGGCCGAGCGGCTCGCCGCCGAGCGCACCGAGTACGCGCACGTCATCGTCGACGAGGCGCAGGACCTCACGCCCATGCAGTGGCGGATGGTCGGGCGGCGCGGCCGGCACGCCACCTGGACGGTCGTCGGCGACCCGGCGCAGTCCTCCTGGTCGGATCCCGACGAGGCCGCGGAGGCCCGGGACGAGGCCCTCGGCAGCCGGCCGCGGCGCCGCTTCGAGCTGACCGTGAACTACCGGAACCCGGCGGAGATCGCCGAGCTCGCCGCCAAGGTGCTCGCCCTCGCCATGCCGGGCAAGGAATCGCCGCGCGCGGTCCGCTCGACGGGCGTCGAGCCCCGCTTCGTCCCGGTTCAGGAGACTTCGGGGAAGGCCGATCTGGCCGAAACCGTACGGTCCGAGGCGGCCCTGCTCCTGGAGCGGGTCGAGGGCACCGTCGGCGTCGTCGTCGCCATGAACCGGCGCGCGGAGGCCGCCCGCTGGCTCGCCGAGCTGGGCGACCGGGTGGTGGCGCTCGGCTCCCTGGAGGCGAAGGGCCTGGAGTACGACGCGACGGTCGTCGTCTCGCCCGCCGAGATCGCGGACGAGTCCCCGGCCGGTCTGCGGGTGCTCTACGTGGCGCTGACGCGTGCGACGCAGCAGCTCACGGTGGTCGCGGGGCCGGGGGACATGCCGGACGAGGCAGGCGTGCCGGACCTGCTGCGGGACTAGGCCCTGTCCGGCGGATCACGGCCGGGGGCCCAGCCGGAAGGGTGGCCCCCGGGGCGTCCGGGGGCCGATTTCCGGTCAACCTGTGGCGCTGGAATCACTATCGAGGGTGGTTTGTTAGCCTTGTCGTGGCACCGGCTCGATCCAAGCCCCCGGGCCCAACCTTCGTCCCTTTGAGGGACCACTTGCCGCGAGGCGAGCATGGCGGGTCGGTGCCACTTAGACGTACGCACAAAGTTGAGGCTTCAGTCACCTCCCGTGACTGGAGCCTCTTCTGTTTCCCCAGCGCTTCTCGTATGGTGGAAACTACTTTCCGAAAACAAAATGACCGCATTACCTGCTACCGGCAGGTAGGTGCGACCATCGGAGGGCGCCGCCAGGCAACCAGCCGGGGCGGCGTAGCAACGAAGCTCAGGGAAAGCAGAGGAACTCGGCCATGGCAACGGCGCCCAGCGTCTCGTACTCGATGACGGTCCGGCTGGAGGTTCCCGCGAGCGGAACCGCGGTCTCCCAGCTCACCACGGCGGTGGAGTCCCACGGCGGATCCGTCACCGGCCTCGACGTGACCGCCTCCGGCCACGAGAAGCTCCGTATCGACGTCACCATCGCCGCGACCTCGACCGCGCACGCCGACGAGATCGTCGAGCAGCTGCGCACCATCGAGGGTGTCGTCCTCGGCAAGGTCTCCGACCGTACGTTCCTGATGCACCTCGGCGGCAAGATCGAGATGGCGTCGAAGCACCCCATCCGCAACCGTGACGACCTCTCCATGATCTACACCCCGGGCGTCGCCCGGGTGTGCATGGCGATCGCCGAGAACCCCGAGGACGCGCGCCGCCTCACCATCAAGCGCAACTCCGTCGCGGTCGTGACCGACGGCTCCGCCGTCCTCGGCCTCGGCAACATCGGGCCCATGGCCTCCCTGCCGGTCATGGAGGGCAAGGCCGCCCTCTTCAAGCGCTTCGCCGGCATCGACGCCTGGCCGATCTGCCTCGACACGCAGGACACCGACGAGATCGTCGCGATCGTCAAGGCGATCGCCCCCGGCTTCGCGGGCATCAACCTCGAGGACATCTCCGCGCCCCGCTGCTTCGAGATCGAGGCCCGGCTGCGCGAGGCCCTCGACATCCCCGTCTTCCACGACGACCAGCACGGCACGGCCATCGTCGTCCTCGCCGCCCTCACCAACGCGCTGCGCGTGGTGGGCAAGGGCGTCGGTGACGTACGGGTCGTCATGTCCGGCGCGGGCGCGGCCGGTACGGCCATCCTCAAGCTGCTCATCGCGGCGGGCGTCAAGCACGCCGTCGTCGCCGACATCCAGGGCGTCGTCCACGCGGACCGCGCGGACCTCGTGGACGCGTCGGCCGACTCGCCGCTGCGCTGGATCGCCGACAACACCAACCCCGAGGGCGTCACCGGCACCCTCAAGCAGGCCGTCGTCGGCGCGGACGTCTTCATCGGCGTCTCGGCCCCGAACCTGCTGGGCGCGGAGGACGTCGCCGCCATGGCGGAGGACGCCATCGTGTTCGCGCTCGCGAATCCCGACCCGGAGGTCGACCCGGCCGCCGCGCGCCAGACGGCCGCCGTCGTCGCCACGGGCCGCTCGGACTTCCCGAACCAGATCAACAACGTCCTGGTCTTCCCGGGTGTCTTCCGCGGCCTGCTGGACGCCCAGTCCCGTACCGTCAACACGGAGATGATGCTGGCGGCGGCCTCGGCCCTCGCCGACGTCGTCACCGAGGACGAGCTGAACCCGAACTACATCATCCCGTCGGTCTTCAACGACAAGGTCGCGGGCGCGGTCGCGGGAGCGGTGCGCACCGCGGCCAAGGCGGCGGGCACGGGCTCGAACGGGCTCTGACCGTACGCGCCGGGCGCGCGCCGACCACATGTGTCGAGCGCGCGTCAGGCGTGCGTCGGGCACGCGCTGACGGCGCGTCGCGATTCGCGATGCCGCAAACCCGCCTTTAGGGTGGCTTTTCGGCTCCGCACGGAATTCGTGGAGTCGACGGAACGTCACCACTACGGGGCTCCGGCGCTTTTCGTGTGACCCCGGGGGGTGCCGGATTGGCGTTCCCGCCGCTGGTGGGGGCAGGATGCGTGTTTGGGCGCGAGGGTCTGTCATTAGACCCGGGTCCGGGGACTGTCCGAAGGCCCTGGCAGCATCGGCTTCGCTGTACCCAATCACGCGGCTTCCGCCGCGTGGCACGCCTCACAGGCAAGAAGAACACGGGAGTAACAACATGAACCGCAGTGAGCTGGTGGCCGCCCTGGCCGACCGCGCCGAGGTGACCCGCAAGGACGCCGACGCCGTGCTGGCCGCTCTCGCCGAGACCGTCGGTGAGGTCGTCGCCAAGGGCGACGAGAAGGTCACCATCCCCGGCTTCCTGACCTTCGAGCGCACCCACCGTGCCGCTCGCACCGCTCGTAACCCGCAGACCGGCGACCCGATCAACATCCCGGCCGGCTACAGCGTGAAGGTCTCCGCGGGCTCGAAGCTCAAGGAAGCCGCCAAGGGCAAGTAAGGCAGCCTGTAGGCGCAGGAAGGGGGGGCCCCCAGTGAGGGGGGGGGCGCCCGTGCGGTTGGGGCGCAGAAGGGGGTGTTAGGGGCCCCGGGGGGCCCGGCGGGCGCGCGAGAGCC